>CAZTEA010000036.1:0-9358 GCA_964612315.1 uncultured Oscillospiraceae bacterium
ATATAATTTTTTGACGAAAATTGCAATAGTAAAATAGAACAAATTTAAAAAAATTTTTTGGATATATTTAGAAATCAATGCCATTTTCTTTGTATTCTTTTGGGGAAACCCCCGTTTGTTTCTTGAAGCACCGTGAAAAATAGTATCTGTCGGCAAAGCCGCAAAGGTAGGCAACTTCTCCGATCGAGTAAAATTTATTTTGGCGAAGATGCCGCTTTGCCTGACGAATACGCATTTTTGTTAAATATTCCAAAGGGGTTTCGCCGGTTTCTTCCTTGAAACAATGGCGCATATAATCAAAGCTGATTCCGAGCTTGGCGGATTCACGGCTTATATTAAGATTTGGATCGGATAAATTCAGCGCTAAAATATCTTTGAACTTTTGAACAAACTCGTATTTTGAGTTCTCTTTGGAAAGCTTGATTATATATTCGTAAATTGCCCCCAAAAGGCTGTCGCATACGGCGTGGTAGTTCTTTTCCTTTTGAATGTAATTGGTATAAAGCATTTTACCCAGCTCCTTAACAGCACCCGTTTCGTCCATGCAGAAAACGGGGCGGGAAATGGGATAGGTAAAGTCGCCTATATGAATAAACATATCCGAATAGCCCAAATCGGATGTGTGAGAATGTGAGAGGTTGGGCGGCATAAGAATTACCGTTCCCGCACAAACCTTAATTTCTTCACCGTTTACGAAAACGGACGCCTCGCCCTTTGAGGTTATTATAATTTCGTGGAAATCGTGAGTGTGCTCGGGACAGCTTTTAATATCAAGACTTTCTCCCGCAAATAAAACTTTCATAATACATCACCGAATATATTTTATCACAAAAAAACCGCATTGTCCATCTTTTTATTCGGATTTTCAATTTTCTTTTTAAACAATTGGTGTTAAGATAGGATTACAAAATAAAGTTTGAAAGGATGAGTGATTATGAAACAAATTATAATGGAAGGACCTAAAAAAAGTAAGGTTGTTGAGGTTGATGTTCCAAAAATAAACGACAATCAGCTTTTGGTTAAGGTTGTTTACACGGGAATGTGTCATTCTGAATGGTATCCCTGGTCGGTTGCACAAAAGGGTGATGTTTTCGGACATGAAGCGGTTGGTATTGTTGCCGATAAGGATGCAAATGTTAAGGGTTTTAAAATAGGCGACAGAGTTACGGGCCTTGGCGGCGGCGGATACAAAGAATATATTGTTATGGAACCGGAGAAGGCATTTATCGTTCCCGAAAATATCAAAACTGAAGATGCTATTGTTGAGCCTCTTGCTTGTATGATGAGCGTTGCCGAAAGAATACATACACAAAAGGTAGGCGACACAATTGCGGTTGTGGGAACAGGATATATGGGTCTTGGTATGGTTTCTTTGTTTAAGGCAATGGGGTACACCAATATTATTGCGGTTGATGAAAGAGAAATTGCTCTTGAAAATGCCAAAAAATACGGTGCAACAGAAGTTTATCTTCCGTCAGAGCTTCCCCATGATTATGTTTTGGATTGGAATAACTGGGAAAAGCCGGACCTCACTCGTGACGGTCATATAACCGATATATTTAACACAGGACTTAAAACCGTTGTTGAATTTACAGGAACACCGACAGGTCTTACCTTGGCAGGTAATATGGTTTGTGCTCACGGAACTTTGGGTATGGCAGGATTCCACAATGACGGACTCCGCACCCTTGATCTTAAGCTCTGGGGAATGAAAGCCATGACTATGGTAAATTGCCATGAGCGCAGAATCGAATACGAGGCAACACTTTGTAAGCGTGCTTTGGATCTTATTTCTCAGAATAAGTGGCAGTTTACGGGCGTAACAAATCATATTTACGGTATGGATGAATTTGATAAGGGCAATTACGAAATGGAAGAGCATACAAACAACTTTATTAAGGGAGCTGTTAAGTGTGACTAAGGTTGCGATTGTTACGGGCGGCGGAAAAGGCTTGGGTTTTTGTCTTTGTAAGCTGCTTTTAAGCGAAGGCTACTCGGTTTGCGCTCTTGAAAAATTTCCCACGGAAAATCTTTTGAATTTGGAGAGGGAGACGGAGGAATTGTCGGTTTTTGAAGCTGATATAACCGACGGTGAAAAAATGGCCCTGTGCCGCAAAAGTGTTGAGGAAAAATACGGTCGTGTGGACTTGATTATAAACAATGCGGCGGTTTGGATGGATAAGCACAGAAGAGAAATCGAAGACGAAAAATTCGAAATGGATATGTGCTTGACTGAATTTAATATCAATACTATGGGACCGCTGAGAGTTATTCGTGAATTTTTACCCCTTTTAAGAAAAGGACAAAGCGATTGTCGGGCAATTGTGAATTTAAGCTCGGATTGTGCTTCTTACAACCCCGAAACAAATCCGAGAGCGGGAGAATATGCTTACTGCATTTCAAAAGCGGGCGTGAATATTATAAGTAATCTCGTTGCCAATAATTTGGCGGAAACAGATATCAAGGTATTTGCGGTATTCCCCGGTTGGATGCAAACCGATATGGGCTTTGCGGGAGTTTCCGATGAAAACAATGTTCCGGGTGTCAGTCCGGCGGAAGCAGCAAGCTGTATTTTAAGCTTGGTAAAAGGACCAAAGCTTCCGTATACATATTGTGACCGTTTCGGGAAACAATTAAGTTAAATAATGAAGCCGCCGCAAAAAGCGGCGGCTTTTGTAAGGAGGAAAATATGAGATTTAGCGTGTCTGTTCCGTGCTTCTTTAAAAATTTGGATTTTACGGAGGCGGTATACAAAACGAAAGAGCTCGGCTTTGATGCCGTTGAAATATGGGGTTGGGAGAATCTTGATCTTGAAAAGGTCAAAAATGTTTGCATGGAAACGAATGTTGAGCTTTTAAGTATGTGTACTTCGGAGTTTAATATGACGGAGCCATCTTTTCGCTCCGAATGGCTTAAGGGGTTGAGAAAAAGCTGTGAAGCGGCAAAGAAAGCCGGCGTTGGGAGTCTTGTTACTCAATCGGGAAGCGATACGGGAGCGCCCCGTTCTTTTCAGCATGAAAGCATTGTTAAAGCCCTGAACGAAGCAATACCGATTTTAGAAGAAAACGGAACGATGCTTATGATAGAGCCTCTTAATATATATGTTGAACATAAAGATGCCTATTTGTGGTCATCGGCAGAGGCTTTTGAAATTGTGAGAGAAGTTAATCATCCTCTGGTTAAAATTGTTTATGATATTTATCATCAGCAAATCACGGAGGGGAACATTATTCCAAACATTGTAAATAATACTGACTGCATAGCGCATATTCATTGTGCCGGTCATCCGGGGCGGATTGAGCTTCAAAAGGGCGAAAATGATTATAATGTTATTTTTGAAGCCATTGAAAAATCCGATTACGAAGGTGCTTGCGGGTTGGAATATAACCCTACAATGGGAAGCGAAGAAAGCTTAAAAGAATTCAGAAAATTGTATGTAAAATAATAAGGCAAATGCAGAAAAAACGGGCAAAACTTTTGTTTTGCCCGTTTTTTTATTTGTTTGAAGGTGCTTTGTCGTCGGAGCCCGTACGAGAAAGGTCGGTAAAACGGTTTGAAGCCTTATATGAATTGTAAAGACTTACCAAAAGCAAAGCTATAATCGGGAAAATAATCATTCCCATAAATCCCAAAAGCTCGTTGCCCGCATATATGCTTATGAGGGTGACAAGAGGGTGAAGCCCCAACTGAGAGCTCATAACTTTCGGGCTTAGGGTTTGCCTTACAACAAAGGCAACCACCTGAAGAATGATTACGCAAACCGAAAAGAATAGGTTTTTGTTAATCAAAAAATGGATTATTGCAAAGGGGACAAGAATAATTCCCGAACCGAGTATGGGAATAAAATCCACAACTCCTATTATAATTGCCCAAACAACCGAATATTCAACACCCAAAACCCAAAAGGTGACCGCAATTAACAAGGCGGTAATGGATGAGAGGATTGCCTGCGATTTTATGTATCCCACAAACCCTGTCCACGCTGTTTCTTTAATATAATGAAGCTTTTGTTCAAATCTGTCGGGGAGAATTTCCTTTACAAAATCAATAACCTGACGATAATCCTTTATAAGAAAGAACAAAGCAAGCAAAAACATTAAAAACGCAAATAAAAACGAAGGGATTGAGATTGCGAAATTTGTCGCATAATCAATTGTGCTGTTTGTGATTTTTGGCGTATAGTCGCCGATTTTGTGTATATTATTGTCAATAAACGAGGCAATGCTCGGCATATATTTTCTGTATTGTTCGTAATAGGATTTTAAAGTTACCTTTAAAGATTCAATCATATCAGGCAGAATTGCGGCAAAGCTTTTAAACTGGGATGCTATGTAATAGACCGCAAACCCCACAACTCCGAAGATAATACCTATTATCAAGATAAAAATAATAATCGAGCTTATGCCCTTTTTGATGTGAAGCTTGTTTTCAAGTAAGGACACAAGCTTATGAAAGGGGGCTGCCACAATAAGCGCAAGAATAAAGGGCATAAATAAATGAAAAATCGATGGTGCAAGATATAAAAGCGCACCGACACATAAAGCAATAAAAACATACTTTATATATTTGATGTTTTCCATAATTATTCACCCTTTCTGCAGTTTATGCCAATAATTTTCTGATTATCTTGTAACCGTTTTCCACAACATTGCCGGTTTTTGCGGCATTGGCTTCCGTGTAGGAAATATTTTTTATGGTGTGGCTTGCATTGCTCTTGTAGATAAGATAGGGAATGGGTTCCCTTGTGTGTGTTCTTATGGCAAGAGGAGTGGGGTGGTCGGGCATAATCAAAACAGAGTATTCTTCGCCGTCTTCTTCAAGTGCCGCAATAACGGGGGCAACAATCTTTTTGTCAATAAGCTCAATTGCCTTAACCTTATTGTCAATTTCGTGACGGTGTCCCGCTTCGTCGGCAGCTTCGAGATGGATATAAACGAAATCCGCACCACTTCTTAATGCAGAGATTGCGGCGGCGGCTTTTCCGTCAAAATTGGTATGAACCGTGCCTGTTGCGCCCTCTACATCAATAACATCGAGACCGGCGCATTTTCCTATTCCTTTAATAAGATCGACAGCGGAAATAACCGCACCGTTAAGCCCAAATTTATCCTTATATAAATCAAGGTTCGGCTTAGTTCCGTTACCCCAAATCCAAATGGAATTTGCAGGGCGAAGCCCTCTTTTGATTCTGTCAAGATTTACGGGATGATTTTTTAATATATCATAGCTTTTTTTCATAAGAGTCAGCAAAATTTCGTCCTTGGGAAGATATTCCTTAATTTTCTTTTCCGAAATATCATGAGGTGGAGTGAGGCTGAAATCATTTTCTTTGTTGTGCCAAACAAGAAGATGACGGTAGCTTATTCCGCTGAAAAATTCATATTCCGCTGTTTTTAACTCTTTGTTCACTGCGTCTATAAGCACAGCCGCCTCCTCGGTTGAGATTTCATCGGAGCTGTAGTCCACCATGGTCTTGTCCTCGTAATTTTCTTCATCGGAAAGAGTTACAAGATTTGTTCTGAAGGTTGTGTCGGTAAGCTCAAGATGAACATTCATACTCATAGCCTCAAGAGGGGAACGACCGGTATAATAAATCTGAGGGTCGTAGCCGAAAACAGCAAGATTTGCCACATCGCTTCCGGGAGGAAGATTATCAGGAACGGTGGTTACCATACCCATTTCACTCATGGAAGCAAGTCTGTCGATATTAGGCTTATTTGCCGCCTCAAGGGGAGTTTTTCCGCCAAGCTCTTCGACGGGGGTATCCGCCGCACCGTCGCATAAAACAACAATATATTTCATATAACATCCAGCCTTTCCAAATTCGGTTTCGATAAATTAAATATTTTCCGGAAAAACGAAAAAATATACTACCCTAAATTATACTCGCTCGGAGTTCCTTTGTCAAATACTTTGGATAATTTGTAAGAAAAATTTAACAAAACACAAAAAAGAAGAAAATTTTACAGGATTTCAAAGCCGAAAAGAGAGAAAAAACAGCGATTTTAATAAAAAAGTTGGTTAATTTGCATAAAAAATGTTGCAATTTTGTTGCAAAAGTGATATACTGAATGTGTATAACTTGGAGGTGCTTGTCATGCAAAACAGAATTTTTCAGAATACTTGCAATCAATTAAAAAAGGATATAGACCGTAAAATCGGAATTATGGATGAAAGCGGAACGGTTATTGCCTGCAGCGATGAAATAAAAATCGGGCAATGCAACGACTCCGTAAGTGAGTTGTGCCGTGGAAGCGAAACCCGAATTTGCCGTGGGTATACATATAAAAAAATCGAAACTTACAATAAAGTTGAATATTTTGTTTTTTGCGAGGGAGAGGATGAGCTTGCAAAGGGCTATTGTGCTATGCTCGGAACACACTTTATATCTCTTAAGCAATATTATGATGAAAAGTATGATAAAAACAGTTTTGTTAAAAATATTATTTTGGACAACATTCTTCCCGGGGATATTATGTATAGAACAAAGGAACTGCGCTTAAATGTTGAATCAAAGAGAAATGTGTTTTTGATTCGGTGTCAAAAAAGCTCGGATGTTTCTATAGTTGATATAGTTTTGGGTATGTTCCCGGATAAAACAAGAGATTTTGTTATAAGAATAGACGATAGAGACATTGCCCTTGTTAAAGAGGTACGTGAAGATGAAAATGTTGATGTTATTAGGATTGCTAACGAGATAAAGGATACAATCGGTGTTGAGGGCATGGTGAAAGTTCAGGTGGGTGTTTCAACGGTTGCGGAAAATATCCAGGAACTTTCAAAGGCGTATCGTGAAGCGAGAGTTGCTCTTGAAGTGGGCAAGGTTTTCGATACGGAGAAAAATGTCATAAGCTACGACAATTTAGGTATCGGACGGCTTATATACCAGCTTCCCACAACCTTGTGTGAACTTTTCTTAAACGAGGTTTTGAAGAAGGAATCAATCGATGTAATGGACAGCGAAACCATATACACAATACAGAAATTTTTTGAAAATAACCTTAATGTTTCGGAAACTTCGAGAAAGCTGTTTGTTCACAGAAATACTCTCGTATACAGACTTGACAAGATTAAGAAACTCACCGGCATTGACCTTCGTGAATTTGATGATGCAATAACATTTAAGGTTGCGATGATGGTAAGCAAGTATTTGAAATCACAAAACAATGAATAAAAAAGCTTTTTGTGGCGGTAATTATAAATGGGAAAGGAACGGAATGGAGATTCGTTATGATAGAGTTTAAAAATGTCACCAAGATATATGAAGACGGAAATGTTCTCGCTCTTGATGATGTGTCTTTTAAAATAGAAAAAGGGGAGTTTGTGTTTTTGGTAGGCCCGTCAGGGGCGGGTAAATCCACAATAACGGAATTGATGATAAAGGAAGAAGTGGTTACAAAGGGCGATATTATCATAAATAATATGGATCTTAAGCATCTTCCTAATAAAAAAATCCCTTATCTCAGACGAAATATAGGTATGGTCTTCCAGGATTTCCGTTTATTGCCAAGCAGAACGGTTTTTGAAAATGTTGCTTTTGCAATGGAGGTTATCGGTGCGTCGGGCAGAACAATAAGAAGAAATGTGCCCGGCGTTTTAAACCTTGTGGGTTTGGCGGGTAAAGCGGATGCAACTCCCGACCAGCTCTCGGGAGGAGAGCAACAGAGAGTTTCTTTGGCAAGAGCCCTGGTAAACCGTCCGCCGATAATTATTGCGGATGAGCCGACAGGTAATCTCGATCCCGAAAATGCTCAGGAAATTATGAATCTTTTGGTGGATATCAACAAAAAAGGAACAACTATGGTTGTCGCCACTCATGCCAAAAATTTTGTTGATGATATGCAAAAGAGAGTCCTTGCAATAGAAAACGGCAAGCTGGTCAGAGACGAAGAAAAAGGAGCATACGGATATGAAGCCTAGAAATTTCAAATACTTTATAAAGCAAGGCGTGGCTGGCATTATGTCCAACTGGTTTATGAGTATTGCTTCCGTTTCCATTGTGGTTGCGTCTTTGCTGATTTTCGGCAGTTTTATAATTCTCGGATTGAACTTCGGATATATGGTCGACCAAATCGAGGAGCAATGCCAAATCAATGTTTATATTCCAAAGGATTCCACGGATGAAGAATTTAAGGCAATCGGAAAAAGTTTGGCGAATGTTGATAATGTTAAATCGGTTCAGTATTATTCAAAAGAGGAACGATACGAAAAGTGGAGCAGACAAAACGAGTTCGACGAGAGCTCGGTTGAAATGCTTGAAAAAGACAATCCTTTAAGGGATTCATATATTTTAACTCTTGATGACCCGCAAAAGGCGGGACAGGTCATTAAAGATGCGGCAAAGGTTAAGGGTGTTGAGGAGGTTAAAGACAGTCTTGCACTTATAAACAAGATTGTTTCCATAACAAATACCGTTAAAACTGTTATCGGCTGGCTTCTTCTGATTTTGGTTATCGTTTCGGTGTTTATTATTTCAAATACAATTAAAATCGGCTTGTTTGCAAGGCGAAAGGAAATAAATATTATGAAGTTTGTGGGGGCAACCAACTGGTTTATCCGATGGCCGTTTATTGTTGAGGGTATACTTTTGGGGTGCATAGGTGCGATCTTATCGGCAACTGTAATTATTTTCTCTTACGAGATGATTATTCCGGGGTTGAGTGAATTTTTCGGTTCAATTAAGATTTTGCAGGTAAAGGATGTTTACAATTATGTTGTGTGGGGATTTATCGGCTTGGGCTCTCTAATAGGTCTTATCGGAAGCTACACCTCCATAAGAAAACATCTTCATGTTTAAATTCCCGGAAAGAGGTGCCGTATGAATAAAAAAGTAGTCAGATTTGTGGCGGTGATTATGGCTTTTGCTATGGTTGCCGGGATATTTGCCGTCGGTGTAAGCTATGTTTTTGCCGATAACGAGCAAAAAAAGATAGACGAGTCCAATCAAAAAATTAAAGAACAGCAGGCTAAAATTAAAAATCTTGAAAAAGAGCAGGAGCTTACAGCCTCGGACATAGAAAGGCTCAAAAAGGATACGGTGGGCATTCAGTCGCAGATTGATAGTAAGAATGCCGAAATTGCCAAAACCGAGGACGCTTTGGAAAAAGCGGAAAAAGAGCTTGAAGAGGCAAAAAAGAAAACAGAGGAGCAGTACGGCGCATATAAAGAGCGTTTTCGTATTATGTGCGAAGAGGGTGCTACCTCTTATCTTGAAATGATTATGTCTTCGGATAATTTAATGGATTTTGTGGATAATATGGAGATAGCGCAAGAAATTATTGCCTATGACCAAAAAATGTACGAAGGTCTTAAAAATGCCGAGAAAGAAATAGAAACGCTGACACAGGAAATCGCCTCC
>CAZTEA010000037.1:0-9319 GCA_964612315.1 uncultured Oscillospiraceae bacterium
CTCATAACCTATACCTCATTTTGATTATAACATCTTTTTTCCATTTTATCAAGGGATGAATAATTTTTACAAAATCAAGGGAAGATAATTTTAAAAACTCTCAAAAAGGTGGAATGGTAATGATTGAGCTGAAAGGAAAAGGCGTTTCAAAGGGCTACGCCATAGGAAAAATAAGTTATATCAATCCCGCTTCCGAATATATTGAAAAAAAGGTTGTTACAGACTGCGAAAAAGAGCTTAACCGATTTGAAAATGCTTTAAGCGAAGCAAGTGCCGCACTCGATACTCTTTACAGCAGCGCAGCAGAGCAAGTCGGTCCAACGGAAGCTGAAATCTTTAATATCCATAAAATGATGCTGGAAGATTATGACTACCGAGCTTATGCCAAAAATATGATAAAAACCGAAAAGGTATGCGCCGAATACGCCGTCAGCATTACAAAAGAAAGATTTGCGGATATGTTTTCTTCAATGGAGGATACATATATGCGTGAACGAGCAAAAGATGTAAGCGATGTATCCGACCGTCTTATTTCCGTTTTAAAAGGAGAAAGTGAAAGTACCGACCTTTTCTGCGGTATTGTTGCCGCAGATGATCTTTTCCCCAGCCAAACCGTAACCTTGGATAAATCAAAGGTCAGCGCCTTTATAACAAAGCAAGGCTCAAAAAATTCCCACACCGCCATTTTGGCACGGGGCATGAATATTCCGGCAGTTTGCGCCCTTGACGACGCCCTATCTCCGAAATATAACGGCAGAACCGCCGTGGTTGACGGATTTTCAGGTAAAGTTTATATCGACCCTTCCGATGAATTTATTGTTAAAATTGAAAAGGAGATAAAAAAAGAACGGGAAAGAAATGCCCTTCTCCGTGCTTTAATCGGTCAGCCGTCCGTTACCACAGACGGCACAAGAATCCGCCTCTTTGCCAACATCGGCGGCATTTCGGATATTGACAGCGTATTTGAAAACGACGGAGAGGGTATCGGACTTTTTCGCAGCGAATTTATTTTTCTGAGCCGAAAATCCGCTCCGACGGAGGATGAACAATTTGAAATTTACAAAGCTGCCGCCGAGCGTATGGGCGGCAAAAAAATTATTATCCGAACTCTTGATATAGGTGCGGACAAAAATGCGGACTACCTTAACATTCGAGGCGAAGACAATCCCGCCATGGGTCTTAGGGCAATTCGTTTTTGCCTGCTTCATCAAAATATCTTCAAAACTCAGCTTCGGGCAATTTTAAGAGCCTCGGCTTATGGAAACATTTCCGTTATGTTTCCCATGATTATCGGGAAAAATGAAATCGTTGCCGCAAAAAAGCTTTTGTTTGCCGCAATGAACGAGCTTAAAGGTGAGAATATTCCATTTAACGAGGACATCGAAATCGGCATTATGATAGAAACCCCTGCCGCCGCTCTGCTTTCGGATATTTTAGCCCCCGAAGTGGATTTTTTCAGCATAGGAACAAACGATTTAACCCAATACACTCTTGCCGTTGACCGCCAAAACAGTACTGTTTCCGACCTTTGCTCGGAAAATTTAAGCTCGGTTTTAAAGCTTATTTCCATGACTGCATTTAACGGCAAAAGAGCGGGAATATGGGTTGGCGTCTGCGGCGAAATGGCAGCGGATTTGTCTTTGACGGAATTTTTTATAAAATCAGGTATTACCGAGCTTTCCGTTTCGCCCAGATATATATTAAAATTGCGAAAAAAAATCAGGGAAATTTAATTTCCCTGATTTTTTCTTACACACCGCTGTAAGCCGAAAAACCGCCGTCAACGGGAACAACCACGCCGTTGACAAAGCCCGAAGCTTCACTTGACAAAAGGAAAAGCAATGTTCCGATAAGTTCTTCCTTTTCGCCGAATCGATTCATCGGTGTTTGTGAAAGAATTTTCTTGGAACGCTCTGTATATTCCCCACTTTCATCAATCAAAAGAGCATGGTTTTGAGCGGTTAAGAAAAAGCCCGGAGCAATGGCGTTCACTCTTATACCAACCTTTGAAAAATGAACCGCAAGCCATTGAGTAAAGTTCGAAATTGCTGCTTTTGCGCCGCTGTAAGCAGGAATTTTTGTAAGAGGGGTAAATGCATTCATAGACGAAATATTTATAACCGTTGCATCCTTTTTGCCAATTAAATCATGAGCGAAAACTTGAGTGGGAAGAAGCGTTCCCAAAAAGTTAAGGTTAAAAACAAACTCTACGCCTTTGGGATCAAGGTCAAAAAAGGTTTTAACACTTTCATCTGCAATATCCTTAGGATCCAAATATTCCTTATCGGTGCTTCCTTTGGGATTGTTGCCGCCTGCGCCGTTTAACAAAATATCAACGGTTCCCCACTTTTCATTTATTGTCTTTTTAGCGCTCTCAAGACTTTCCTTTTCCAAAACATTTGCGGAAATACCCATAGCCTCGCCGCCGTCTTTTCTTATTTCTTCGGCAACTTTTTCCGCCGCTTCACCGTTTAAATCGAGAATGGCAACCTTTGCTCCCGTTTTCGCTATTGCCTGAGCAAAAGTTCCGCAAAGAACGCCGCCGCCACCTGTTACAACAGCAATTTTCCCTGATAAATCAATCTTAAATGGTAATTTCATTTTAGTTTTCCTCCAATTCTATTCCAAAGTAATTTTTCGCATTGTTAAAGCTTATATCCCGAATAATTTTAGCCAGAGTATCTTCGTTATCCGTAAATTCGCCGTTTTCCACCCATTCGCCCACAATTCTGCAAAGAATTCGACGGAAATATTCATGCCTTGGATAAGACAAAAAGCTTCTTGAATCGGTAAGCATACCGACAAATGCCGCAAGAGCTCCCAGATTGCCCAATGTCTTCATTTGCTCGGTCATTCCGTCAATATTATCACAGAACCACCAAGCCGAACCGAATTGAATTTTTCCTCTTATGCCACCGCTTTGAAAATTGCCGAGCATGGTTCCTATAACATAATTCCAAGTTGGATTCAATGTGTAGAGAATAGTTTTCGGAAGCAAATCACATCGGTCAAGACTGTTTAAATATTTTGACAGATTTTCAGCCATAATACCATCGCCTATTGAGTCAAAACCCGTGTCGGCACCAAGCTTTTCAAACATTCTTGCGCTGTTATTGCGAATTGGACCCATATGAAGCTGCATAACCCAGCCACGCTTTGCATATTCCTCTCCCAAGAAAATCATCATTGCCGTCTTAAAAGCATTTTCTTCCCTTTGGGTAAGCGCTTCGCCGTTTCTGCCTTTTGCAAAAATTTCGACAAGCTCCTTTTGCTCTGCCATCTCATAAGGAATCGTCAAAAAAGAATGATCGGAAATTCTTGCACCAACAGCATGAAAATAATCAATCCTTTGTTTAAGCGCTTCTTTAAAACAATTAAAACATTTAATCTCCGTATTTGAAGCCTTTTCCAATTTTTCCACATAAGCGGCAAATCCGTCTTTTTCAATATTGATTGCATTATCGGGTCGAAATGTGGGAGCAACAATTGTTTTAAAGGATTTGTCCTCTTTAATAAGCTTATGATACGAAAGGTCATCGCACGGATCGTCCGTTGTTCCTATCATTGCCACATTGGATTTTTCAATAAGCTGCCGAGCGGAAAAATCTCCGCCACGAATTACCGCATTTGCTTTTTTCCATATTTTCTCCGCCGTCTTTTCACTTAAAGTGTCATATATGCCGAAATATCTCTGAAGCTCCAAATGAGACCAATGATAGAGGGGATTTCCTACCGCAAACTCCATTACCTTTGCATAGCTTAAAAATTTTTCATAAGGGCTTGCATCGCCCGTTATATATTTTTCCTCAATACCCATACTGCGCATAAAACGCCACTTGTAATGGTCTCCGCCGAGCCAAACCTCGGTTAAATTGTCATATTTCTTATCCTTGTAAATTTCCTTAGGCGAAAGATGACAATGATAATCATAAATCGGCATCTCTTTTGCCAATTTAAACAGTTTCTTTGCCGTTTTTGTGGTAAGCAAAAAATCTTCATCCATAAATTTTTTCATAATATTTCTCCTATTTTTTAAGCTTTTCGCAAGCTTCAAAAAGACCGTTCAGATAGGTTGCGCCAAGAGCTCTGTCATAAAGACCATATCCCGGTTTTCCCGTTTCGCCCCAAATCATTCTTCCGTGGTCGGGACGAACATAACCGTCAAAACCTTCATCAACATATGCCTTAACAATGCCGAAAATATCCAAAGAACCGTTTTCCGTAAGGTGTCCCGACTCTTCAAAGCATCTCTCACCCGTTATCTTAATATTTCTTATATGAGCAAAATGAATTCTGTCTGCAAAAGTATGAACCAAATCAACAATATCATTATTCGGATCAACGCCCAAAGAACCGCTGCACAAAGTTAAGCCGTTGTAGGGGCTGTCGTAAAGCTTTAAAAATATTTCCAAATTTTTCTTGCCGGTTATAATTCTCGGAAGACCAAAAATATCCCACGGTGGATCATCGGGATGTATTGCCATCTTAACCTTAACTTCCTCGGCAACCTTAATTACTCTTTCTAAGAAATATTTAAGATTGTTCCATAAATCCTCTTGGGAAATATTCTTATATTTTTCCAAAAGGGCTCTCATTCCATCCTTTGTATAGCTTGAATCCCAGCCGGGAAGCGAAAGCTCGCCCGTTAAAGGATCCATTTTTAAAACCGTTTCATTATCATAGCTTAAAGCGTTAGAGCCGTCAGAAAGAGGATGGGCCAAATCCGAACGAGTCCAATCGAAAACAGGCATAAAGTTATAGCAAACACAATCAATCCCTGCTTTGCCGAGATTTCTTAAGGTCTCGCAATAGTTTGCTATGTATCGGTCACGGTCCCCGTCACCGGTTTTAATATCCTCATGAACCGGTACGCTTTCAATAACGGAAAGTTCAAGTCCCGCATCCTCCACTTCTTTTTTCAGTTCCATAATTCTCTCGTAAGGCCAAACCTCACCGACGGGAATGTCGTAAATTGCCGAAACAATTCCCCTCATTCCCGGAATTTGTTTTATTTGTTCCAAAGTCACCGGGTCATCTTTACCGTACCAGCGAAATGTCATTTTCATAATATTATCTTCCTTTCTACGCTTTTGCAATGCTGTCACCCATACCCACATCATTTAAATAAAGATCCGTGTAAAGGCTTGGACAATTTTCTCTTTCTCCCACTTTTTTATAATCTTCCCAGGCTTTTAAATATGCTTCTTTATATTTTTCCACATTGTTTCCGCCTTCATAGATTTCAACCATTGTTTTCCATCCACGATAAATAACCTCAAACAAACCGCAAGCATAATCAATACTTGTTTCTATATAATCCGAAAGCTCTTGGTCGGGAATCTCAATATCCTCAAAAGCGGCTTTTACCTCTTTCCACCAAAGCACACTCTCTTTTTTCTCCAAAACCGAAGCTTCCATTAAATCATTTTGTGAAAGATATTTGTAAACCTCATCAAGCTGTTTTAATCCTCCTAAACGGTCATCTCTCATCCAAAGACGGCAAGGATAGCAATTTTCATCCAAGGTTCGGTCATAGCATTCAACATATCTTCCTTTTAAAAGGGCACGGGATGCCATAAAGCAAAGCTCTCTGAATTTTTCCGCATTTTCATAGGTCATTCCCATTTTATTCATTGCATAATCAAAGAAAATCTCTTTTTCTTCCCTTTTTGGATTGTTTGCATACGCCGCAATAACCCAAACATTTATGTCGCACCAAAATTCATTCTTTATGTAGGGACCGTACCAACCGCCGCCTCGTGACCAGGTATATATTCCTTTGATTTTCGGATTGTCCGCAATATCCCGAAGACCTTTCGGCTCTTTGTTGTCATCAAAAGAGTTGATAACTCCGTTCATAATATAGTTGGGATAAGCACCCTTTCCTTCATACTCTCTTTGACATTGGATTTCAACAACCTGATTGTGCTTGCCCTCTGTTAAACAAGGATTAAATCTTACCCGACGCCAAAAATCAACTATGGTATGTTTAATGGAAAACAGCAGCTTTTCGTGAGGCTCTACTTGGTCGGTAATTTTCAAATAATAATCTTTTGAAGAATGAAAACGGTCGGAAAAAATATCCCATGTTCTGAAAAACAAATATTTACCGTGTTTTACACAGATTTCTTCTCTTAAAAAGTTTAAAAGCTCCGTAAAATCTTCAATTTCTTCATCTTTGTTACCGTATATAACCGCACCGTTTCCCGTATGATACGGCGTATCGTGAAGATAAGTTTCGCCGACTCTTACAATAAGACCGTCCACCTGAGGATATTTTTCAAACATTTCGTCAAACATAATCCGATGAAGTTCTTTTGTTTTTTCTTTTTTAAGAGAAATCTTGCCGTTTTCATCGCAAATTTCATCTTTATATTCTTCAAATAATCTTTTGGGAAGAACAAAAAGGTCTATATGGTAAAAAATTTCCAAATTTTCTTTTTTTGCGGCATCAATTTGCTGTTTTATATCTTTTTGAATGCCGTTTATCCACTTTTTCTCCTCCTCTCCTTTAAAATATTCACCCAAAGAAGAAAAATCCATGGCCGTGTTAATATGTTTAAACACCTGCCCGTTATATCCGTAAGATGAAAGGGTTTGAGGGTTTAAAAACTTCGACTCAAACGGGGCTTCCCCGGGATTATGGTGAACCATATCCATTATAAATCTCATATAAAAATCTCCTTTCCGTTTTCTTTTGCACTTTCATATATTCCAAAAACAGTTTTCATTGTATTTTCAACTGTTATCAGCTTAAAGTTGTTAATTCCTTGATAAAACTCTCTTAAAACCTTAATATGTCCCGCTCCCCAACAATCTTTGCCCATTTTTCCTTTTTCATCTTTTGCAATAACTTCGTTATTTCTTAAAAGTATGCCGTTGGTATAGAGAAAAGTTTCCTTTTGGAAAACGAGCTCCAAAATTACGCCGCTGTCTGTTCCGTAAGAATTACTGCCGTAAAAAATACCCCTTGCGCCGTTTTGAAATTCCAAGACACTTTCAACGGTATCCTCGGTTTCTATACATCCCTTCAGCTTATGATTTTGAGTGGTGGCACATACCGATTTAATATCTCCCACCAAATAAATCAAAAGGTCGATTGTATGAATGGCTTGGTTAATCAGAACCCCGCCCCCTTCATACAAAACAGACCCTCTCCACTTGGATTGGTTATAATAATTTTCATCCCTGTGCCAGGTTAAAATTCCTTTGGCGCATAAGAGCTTGCCCAAATTCTCCTCTTTTATAATATCTCTCATTTTAACAATACAGCTGTTAAGACGGTTTTGCATCATAACCAAAAGCTTGGGGTCTTTAAGTTCTGCCGTAAGCTTTTCAAGCTCCTCACGCTTCATGACCGCAGGCTTTTCAAGGACAACCTCTTTCCCCGCATTAAGAGCTTTTCTTGCCATTTCATAGTGTAAGTAATGGGGAGTGCATATATGAACGGAAGTAACCTGTTCATCTTGTAAAACACCGTCAAGGCTTGAAAAATTTTTTCCGCCGTATTTCTTTCGAAAATCATCACACTTTGGTTTATCAATATCGCAAACACCGTAAAGATTAACAAAAGACAGCTCCTTTACCGCCCTTGCGTGAATTTTTCCCACTCCTCCATAGCCGACAATAACAGTATTTTTCATTTTTTATCCTCATTTATTTAAATTCCAAAATGTTCCGTCAAGTTCGGAAATAACCTTTTTTACATTTTTTGTATAAGTTGAATTTTTAATCTTCTCATTAAGAAGGCAATAATATTCATCATGAGGAAAATTATTCAAATCCACCCACTTGCCTGTCCAGCTGCTTAGATGAATAGCATTTGAAATTGTTAACCCGCAAATACCTTCTTCTCCCTTTGCAACAAGATCTCCTCTATTTAAAATTGCATTCGCAAACGCCTCGATTACTCCGCTGTGCTGCGGTCCGCCGTCTTGATTGGCAGGAACTTTGCATTCTATACATTCGGGCTTTCCGAAAGGAGCGGTATTATTCTTATTAAATTCTCTTTCGGAAACGGTATTTTTGTTAAAAATTATAACATTATTTTCAACAACCACTTTTCCCATATCACAGGCAATTTCCAAGCGATTTGTTCCCGGAACTTTGCCTGTGGAAGTGATATATGTTCCCGTCATACCGTTATCGTATTCCATATATGCGGTAACATCGTCTTCCACCTCGATGTCATAATACTTACCAAAAGAGCTGTGCGCCATAATTCTGTCGGGCATTTTGAAAAGCCATTGCCAAAGGTCAAGCTGATGGGGATTTTGGTTAATAAGGGCACCGCCACCTTCTTTTCCCCAAGTCGACCGCCAATCACTACTGTCATGATAAGCTTGAGAACGATACCAATCGGTTATCGTCCAATTAACTCTTTTTATGTCTCCAAGCTCACCATTTTTTATCATATCACGAAGCTTTATATATACGGGATTTGTTCTTTGATTATACATAATAGCAAAAACTTTTCCGCTTTTTGCGGCAACTTCATTCATTTCCATAACCTGCTTTGTATAAACTCCGGCCGGCTTTTCAATGAGCACATTAAGGCCATACTCAAAAGCTTTAATTGCAAGCGTAGGATGTGAATAATGAGGAGTTGCAATTATAACCGAATCACAAACTCCGCTTTTCATAAGCTCCTGTGCATCATCAAAAATTTTGGCATTCGGATAATTTTTCTCTGCAAATTCACGCCTATTTTCATCAATATCGCAAACTGCGGCAAGGGTTACACCTTTTATCCCCTTGTTACAGATATTTGACGCATGGTTTGTTCCGATATTTCCTATTCCTATAATTCCAAGCTGAATTTTTCTTTCCATCTATTTTTCAATCCTCTCTATAATATCACACAGCGAATTATAAGCAAGAGTAAAAGTGCCCTCACCGCCCTTAGGAAGGCTTTTCATTTTATCATCAAGTTCCAATGCCGCAAGACCTTCGAAAGAACCTAAGTGAGGTTCAAGGCTCAAAAAGCCTTCAAAACCTCTGTCTTTAAGACTTTTTAATATAAACTCCACATTTCCCATGCCATACCCCGAAGGAACAACCTTATCTCCCACAGCATCCTTAATATGCATATATTCAATGTAAGGCTCCAACATTTTATAACATTCTTTTGTATCTTCACCGCATTGCACAAAATTTGCAGGGTCGAAAACACAACGAAAAACATCACAGCCGAGATTTTCCATAATTTCCAGACAACTTTTACCCGTGTCACCGTAAATTCCTTTTTCATTTTCATGAAGAAGGATAATTTCTTTTTCTTTTGCATAATCCGCAAATTTTTTAAGTCTTTTCATAACTT
>CAZTEA010000038.1:0-9157 GCA_964612315.1 uncultured Oscillospiraceae bacterium
TTGCTTGCGAAGTTGCAAAATTACGTCTTTTGTTTCCATGATAACACCACCCTTGATAATTACGTTGTCCGCTAAAAGCATATCGGCAAGTAAACATAAAGCACCGTTTGTTGATTGTATATATTTTAGCATAAAATTGCACACAACACAAGCAACTTGTTGTTGCTTTTTTTAGCTTGACAACACAAAAGTTAAACGGTACGCTGTTTTTGCAACAATTCGAGAAAAATAAAGATGTAAAAAAGAAGTGTGCAATAACTGATATGAATCCTAAAAGTTAGACACTTTATGAGGGTATAATTAGGGATTTTTCTAATTTGCATCTTAAGAGGTAAAAAAGAACCGTACTCAAGAGTTATTAGCACAAGGGTATGGTTCATAAAGCAGAAAAGGTTGATAGCAAACGTCGTCAAAGAATTGAAATTAAATATATAGGAATTGGCTCAGTTTCCATTTCAAACTAAAAAGGTATAGCCGTGATTTGACTATACCTTAATTTTGTGGGACAATAAATCCCTTAGTTGCACCCTCATACTTGTCGGTCTTTTGTTGTTACAGTAAATCTGCAAGGTCAAGTATAAGGCGTTCGGTTTTTTCCCAACCAAGACACGGGTCGGTTATGGATTTTCCGTATACTCCTCCATCGGGCTTCTGCGCTCCGTCTTCAATATAGCTTTCAATCATCAAGCCTTTTACCAATTTTCTTATCTCCTCGGAATGACGACAACTGTGTAAAACTTCCTTTGCAATACGCACCTGCTCGTTATATTTCTTGCCCGAATTGGAATGATTGGTATCCACAATCACACCGGGGTTTTTCAAATTCTTTTCTTGATAGCTTTCGCAAAGATGCATTAAGTCTTCATAATGATAGTTCGGCATAGATTGTCCGTGTTTATTTACATAACCTCTTAAAATTGCGTGTGCATATTCATTGCCCTCCGTTTTAACCTCCCAGCCGCCGTAAATGAATGTATGGGGATGCTGAGCGGCGGTTATTGAATTCATCATAACAGAAATATCACCGCCTGTGGGGTTTTTCATACCTACGGGAATATCGATACCGCTTGCGGTTAATCTGTGCTGCTGGTCCTCCACCGAACGTGCGCCGATTGCCACATACGACAGCATATCGGAAAGGTAGTTATGATTTTCGGGATAAAGCATTTCATCTGCACAGGTAAGCCCCGTTTCCTTGATTGCCCGCATATGAAGCTTCCTTATGGAAACAAGCCCCCTTAACATATCCTCGTCTCTTTCGGGGTCAGGCTGGTGAAGCATTCCTTTGTAGCCGTCACCTGTGGTTCTCGGTTTATTTGTGTAAATCCTGGGGACTATAACAATTTTATCCGCCACCTTATCGGAAACCTTTTTAAGTCTCGTTATGTAATCGATGACGCTGTCTTCGTGTTCGGCGGAACAAGGGCCGATAACAAGCAAAAACTTATTCGATTTTCCCGAAAGCACCGCCTTTATACTTTCATCTCGCTCCTTTTTAATCGCCGCAATTTCGTCGGTTACGGGATATTCCCGTTTTATCTCTTCCGGCTTTGGCATTTCTCTTAAAAACTTCATTTTTGACCCTCCTAAAAAATTAAGCCCCACTTGCTTTACAAGTGAGGCTTCTTATTTGAAATTACAATAAATTGAAAATCAATATCGGATTTAACTTCTCACTTGTGAATTTTTTACAGCAAAACCAGCATAGCAATAATATGCTACGCTAAAGCAATATAAAAATTCAAAAGATGAAGTTAATCTTCCGCTCATAACGATTTCCTTTCATAGTTTCATTGTCGTCATTATACAACTTTATTTTTTTCTTGTCAAGCCTTGTCAAGAAAAAAATTTAAAATTTCCCAAAATTCCTCATTTTCAGGTCTCACAGTTGCGCCGCCGCAGAAAAAGCGGTTTTCAGATTAGGATAAAGACTGTTGTAAAGCTTATAAAATTTCATATACTCCTCATGGTCTCCGCCGTTTGCTTTAACAGTTTCTTTATCCAAAACCGCCTTTTTACAGCCGTCATAAACACTTTCGTAAACTCCTCCGGCACAGCCGCCCAGAATTGCCGCACCCTGTGCCGCACCCTCCGAGGAAGCTTTTACCGTTAATTCCATATTATAAACATCGGCTATCATCTGCCGCCAGAAACGGCTTTTTCCGCCACCGCCGCAAATTGCCATTTTTTCCGTTTTAACGCCCATTTCTTCAAAAACATCGAGGCAGTTTTTAAGAGAATAGGAAACACCCTCCATAACCGCTCTGCCCAGATGCTCGATTTTGTGCGTGGGACAAAGTCCGAAAAACACCCCTCTTGCATCAGCGTCCAGCCACGGCGTCCTCTCGCCCATTAAATACGGAAGATACATCAGCCGATTTGCACCTATTGAAACATTTTCGCACATTTTGTCAAGCTCCTTATAGGAAATCTCCTTGGCAAAGGTCTCTTTAAACCATTTAAGAGAAAGTCCGGCGCCTTGGGTGACCCCCATAATATGCCAGCAATTCGGCACGGCACAGCAAAATGTGTGTACTCTGCCCGCCTTGTCGATTGCGAGATTATTCATGTGAGCAAAAACCACCCCCGAAGTTCCGACGGTTGTAAAGGCTTCACCGTCTCGGCAAACGCCCGTCCCCACAGCCGCAGAAGCGTTATCTCCCGCTCCCGCCGCAACCGCAACTCCCTCTTTCAAGCCGGTAAGCTTTGCCGCTTCCGCTGTTATCGTTCCCGTGTTTTCCGCACTTTCATAAACCTTGGCAAGATACGACACATCAACGCCCAGCTTTTCGCACACTTCACCGCTCCACTCTCGCTTCTTAATATCCAAAAGCTGCATTCCCGAAGCATCGGAAACATCCGTTGCAAATTCACCGGTAAGCTTATATCTTATGTAATCCTTCGGAAGCAAGATATGTCTGCATTTTGCGTAAATTTGCGGCTCATTATTCATAACCCACAAAATTTTCGATGCGGTAAATCCTTCCAATGCAGGATTTGCCGTTATTTCCAAGAGGCGGTCGTATCCGACCTTTTCGTAAATAAGACGGCATTCCTTGCTTGTTCTGCCGTCGCACCATATAATGGCATTTCTTAAAACCTCGCCGCTTTGGGACAGCATAACAAGACCGTGCATCTGACCGGAAAGCCCCACCCCCGCAACTTCGCCGTCAAAATTTTTGGTAATTTCTTTTAGGGTTTTCACAACCGCCATCCACCAATCCTCGGGATTCTGCTCTGCCCAACCGTTTTGAGGGTGATAAATCGGATACTCGCACGAGGCAGACGCCACCGCATTGCCGAGGCTGTCAAACAAAACACTTTTTGTTGCCGTTGTTCCTACATCTATCCCAACCAAATATTGCATATAATCACTCCCTTTTAAAGGAAACCGTAATACGCTCTCCTTTTGGAATAAATACTTTTTTAAATCCGCATAAGCTTTTGTGAGGTATATATTCGTATTTTTGCACCGTGTAATCCGTGGAAAAATCACCGTTGTTGATAATCTCCACGGTATCCTCATCTATCCATTTTTCTTCAATGTCCGAATATGTCAAACCGAAGCCAAACTCAAAAACGGGCGTTCCCTTGAAAAATTTGTAAGTTCGGTTTTCCATTGAATAATCTTCAAATTTCGGAAGGTCTGAAAGACTTTTGTAAAAAGTAATCGGCAATCTTCCGCTCGGACTTACCTTACCGTAAATAATATCCGCCAAAGCAAGACCGCCCATTGCCCCCGGGTAAAAGCATTGAATAATGCCGTCGCAGTTCTCTTTTTGGTCTGAAAGGTCAATACAGCTTCCGGTTACATTCACAAATATAATCGGCTTGCCCGTTTCCTTGATTTTTTCATACAGCGCCAACTGTGTTGCAGGAAGCGAAAGGGTAGTCTTGTCACCGCTTGCATCAGCATTGAAAGCATCTCCCTCTTCTCCCTCCAAGGTAGCATCAAGACCCATACACAAAATCACAACATCCGCATGATTGGCCGCAATATATGCTTCCTTTAAGCTTGTGCAACTTTGGTGAATGCTGATATTTTCATCATACAAATGACAGCCTTTTGCATATATAGGGTCTGTATACTGCTGGATTCCTCTTAAAATCGTGTAATATTTTGATGGAGCGCCGTTGTAATTTCCCAAAAGAGCGGCAATCGAATCGGCATTCGGACCGATTACGGCAATTTTTTTGTTTTTATCCAAGGGAAGGATTCCGTTGTTTTTCAAAAGAACCATACTCTCTTGTGCCATTTTTCGATTGATTTCCATATGCTTTTCACATTCCACAACCTCATAGGGAATACTGTCGTACTCGCAGTCCTCATCAAACATACCCATTCTATATCTTGCCGTAAACAATTTTACAACTGCCTCATTTATGGTCTCCTCTGTAATAAGCCCCATTGTTACGGCTGTTTTCAGCCATTTATATGCGTCTCCGCAATTAAGCTCACAGCCCGAATTAACAGCCAGCGCCGCTGATTGCGCTTCATTCTCCGTTATTTTATGGTGCTTGTTAATATCGCAAATTGCACCGCAATCCGAAACAACATATCCCGAAAATCCCCATTCCTTGCGCAAAATATCCTCAAGCAGAGTTTTACTTGCGCAGCACGCTTCGCCGTTTACCCGATTATACGCTCCCATAACTGCAGACGGGTCGGCGTTCTCTATACAATATTTAAACGCCCAAAGATAAGTTTCAAACAAATCTTTTTCACTTACCTTGGCATCAAAACCATGCCTCTCGCTTTCAGGGCCGCTGTGTACCGCATAATGCTTGATCGTGGCATCGACCTTGCGGTACTTCTTGTCCCCCTGCAAGCCCTTTATAAACGCAACCCCCATCTCCCCGGTTAAATACGGGTCTTCGCCATAGGTTTCGTGGCCCCTGCCCCAGCGAGGGTCTCGGAAAATATTGATATTCGGCGACCAATATGTAAGCCCTTGGTATATATCCGTTTCGCCGAACTTCTTGTATTGATTGTAATTGCCTCGAGCCTCGGTCGAAATCGCATCTCCCACTTTTTTCATAAGTTCCGTATTAAAGCTTGCCGCCATACCGATTGCCTGAGGAAAAACCGTAGCTCTGCCCGCCCTGCCAACGCCGTGCAGGCATTCATTCCACCAATTGTAAGCCGGAACATTAAGCCGCTCTATCGCCGGAGCTTCATGTTGCATCTGAGCAATTTTTTCCGCCAAAGTCATCCGGCTTACCAATTCTTCTGCCCGTTTTCTAAAATCCATTTTTATCTCCTTTAACCAAATATTACGGAATTTACCACCGATTCAAGATATTCCTGCCGTCCCGATTGAGGAATGGGGTCCTCCTTAAGATTTAAGGCATAATCGTAAAGGCTTTCAAAATCCGCCTCTCCTCTTTGAATTTTTGCGCCTATTCCATCGTTAAATGACGAATATCGTTCTTTTGCAAATCTGTCTATTCTGCCGTCCTCAATAATTTTGAAAGCATTTATAAGTCCCAATGCAAAAGAGTCCATTCCCGCTATATGCGCAAGGAAAATATCCTCCGGCGTATTGGAACCTCTTCTGGTTTTTGCGTCAAAATTAAGACCGCCGCTTGTAAAACCGCCTCCTCTTATAATTTCAAGCATCGCATAGGTTGTATCATAAACATTTGTTGGAAATTGATCCGTATCCCAACCCAAATGAACATCACCCTGATTGGCATCTACCGACCCAAAAGCCCCGTTGATTGCAGCAAAGCGCAATTCGTGTTCAAAGGTGTGTCCCGCAAGGGTTGCATGATTTGCTTCAATATTAAGCTTAAAATCCTTCTCAAGACCGTATTTTCTTAAAAATTCCAAAACCGTTGCACTATCAAAATCATACTGATGTTTGGTCGGCTCTTTCGGCTTCGGTTCAATGTAGAAATCACCTTTAAAGCCTTTTTTGCGGCCATACTCCACAGCCATTTTAAGCATTCTTGCCAAATTATCGCACTCAAGTGCCATATCGGTATTAAGCAAAGTTTCGTATCCCTCTCTGCCGCCCCAAAAAACATATCCGCTTCCGCCAAGTTCAACGGTAATATCCATTGCTTTCTTTATTTGTGCCGCACTATAAGCAAAAACATCGGCGCTACACGAGGTTGCTGCACCGTGCATATATCTCGGTGCACCGAAACAATTCGCCGTTCCCCAAAGAAGCTTAATGTCGTATTTTTTCATTTGCTCCTTGATAATCGGAACAATGATATCCAAATTATTGTGAAATTCCTTTAAAGAATTGCCCTCGGGAGCAATATCTTTATCGTGGAAGCAAAAAAATTTTATCCCAAGCTTATTCATAATTTCAAATGCCGCATAAACCTTATTTTTATAAATTTCCATAGGACTGTTTCCGCCAAAAGACTTATCCATTGTATCAACGCCGAACATATCCACCCCCTGCGCACAAAGAGTGTGCCAGTAAGCCATGGAAAACCGAAGATGCTCCTCCATTGTTTTCCCGCCGATAACTCTCTCTGCATCATAATACTTAAACGCAAATGGATTTTGGGAATCCTTGCCCTCATATTTTATTTTCGGAATGTTAAAAATTTCACTCATAAATTTCACCTCTGTTCGGAGTATAGCACATATTTTGCGTTTTCGTAATATATTTATTGCTTTTTTTGTGTCACATATTGCTCTTTTTTAAAATGTATGTTATCCTTATACCGAGGTGATTTTATGAGTGGAATTTTTTTTGAGGATATTCATAAGGCGGCAAGAGACTTTCCTTATTTTGACTCAAATACCAAAAATATTAACTATATTTCCCACTTTCACGAGGAAACCGAAGTTGTTCTTGTTCTTACTGGAGAAGTTGATATTCATTGTGAAATCGGCAGTTTCACCGCAAAGGAAGGGGATGTTTGCGTTTTCTTTCCCAGCGAAATTCACAATTTCTCATCAAAAGTGAAAAACCGCCTTTGTATTATGAAAATCCATTCCAAAAACAGCAATGACAGCACAGATCTTTCCAAATACCGTTTAGTGTCAAATCTTGTTAAATGCGGTTGTAATCTGAACCGAGCATTATCCTCGCTGATATTATCGGCAAAAGACGAAATAAAGCATAAAAATCCGGGATACGCCTATATGATTAACAGTATTTCAAACCAAATTTTGTGCACGGTTTTGCGTTTGGGCAATATCAAAAAAATTGACGCCTCTTTCTCCAAAAAACATATAAGCGCACTCACTCTGCTGGAAACCGTAAATACTTATATCGAAAATCACTATACGGAAAATATTTCCCTTACTCAAATTGCACGGGAATGCAATTTTTCCGAATACTATTTCGCTCATTTTTTCAAAGAAACCGCAAATACCACTTTTTTCGACTATCTTACGGCTTACCGTGTTGAAAAAGCAATTCCTTTGCTGGTTCATTCCAACAAGAATATAACCGAAACCGCCTACGAATGCGGTTTTTCCAACACTCGTGCCCTGAATCGTGCCTTTAAAAAGAAGTTCAACCTCACCCCGTCCGAATATATAAAGCAATATAAATAGACACACTCATCACTTTTTGCCAAATAGCTCTTGCATTTTCGGCAAATTTGTGGTATTCTAATACTGTATTGAATTTTATGCGCAAATTGCATATACGGAAGAAATTCCGTTCGGACAGCGATTTTAATCGCAAAAGCTTTAATATTAAAAGATAATTTGAAAGGAGAATCAATATGGCTCCAAAAAAACAGGACGAGGTTTTGACCTACAACGGTAAAATGCTTCTTCGAAAAGGCAATGAAATTTATTACGGTTCGCCGGAGGGAAAGTATATCGTTGTGTTCAAAATTGCGGAATCCACAAAGCTTTCCGACCTTGATATTGCCACCAAGGTTTTGGTTGAGCTTCGAACCAACGAGGCTGAAAATTCTCAGCTTATGCGTCAGGCAGAGCGTGACAGCCTTTATAAGGCTTTGGATATCGGCTTCTACTGGCTTGAGGACGCTTTGGCAAATTACTAAAATTGCGGCGAAGGATACTCCTTCGCCAATATATGTGCCTGTAGCTCAGCGGATAGAGCACCGGCCTCCGACGCCGGGTTTGCGCTGGTTCAATTCCAGTCAGGCATACCAAATCGGCAATTAAGCTTGCCCAAATAAAAAAGAGATAATGTTGATGCATTATCTCTTTTTTATTTACAATTATTTAACCCTTTTTCTATTACTCGTTTGAATTGCCGAGTATGCTTTTTCTGTGCTTTCCGCACATAAAGCACAAAAAAATACCCAGCAAAGCAACTGCCACCCAATTTTTGGCAATAAAATTCCAACTGTAATTTTCAGCCGGCAACTTTCGGCGCACAGTTTCAACGGAAACCGAAAAATACAAAACCGATTTTGCCTTAGTAACTGCTCCGTCTTCCTGTATAATACTATATTTTTGCCCTTCTCAACTTGCTTTGCCAATATAACATTTCTTGCGCACCCAACAAGATTCATCGACATTCCCGTATATGTGCCCAGCAATTAACCGATTTTTTGCAAAAAAATCGAAACAGCCATAAGACGCCAAAAAGAGCTGTCGAATATTGCCAAAGCGGCGGGTGATGAGGTTTTAAGGCAAGAGGCTCAATCAAATATAAATCTTTTGTCGAGCAAGTACCATAAATTGAGCTGTGCAAGCGATCTCCCTACAAGAACCGAAAAAATGCAGGTAAGCGAATTTAGAAAGGTGAAAACATTTACGACCAAAGAATCTGATTTTATCAATGATTTGTTAGGGGTGAAACGATAAATGCTAACTCATGAAGAAGTTAAAAAAATAGCATATACAAAACTTTTGGAAATGAAGGGTAGGCAATATCTTTTAGATAATAGAGAAAAGTTTTATACTAGCTGTGGGAATAAAGGAGAGATTTGTGACATGGCAATTCTTCTATCCAATATTGATACCGATTCACTATTTGATGCTGACGAAAATATAGTAGTTGATGAAACGAAAAAAGCCGACGAAGAATTTAAGTTTGAAATAAACATAAGAACCGGCGAATGTAAATATATTCCATAAATACCACCCTGTTATAACGGCGAGGTGGTATTTTTATACCCCAATTTAATAATTAAAGCATTATGTATTTGCATAGTGCTTTTTTTATACCCAAAATTGACCGGAATGTCGAGAAACTATCAA
>CAZTEA010000039.1:0-9143 GCA_964612315.1 uncultured Oscillospiraceae bacterium
CATTGTGGGTGTCCCTGATTTTTTCTTATGCCACGACGGACCCTCTTCTCTTATTTCCTGACCGAATTTCAATTTGTGAAGAAACGGAATAATAAAAATTCCGCACAATGATGCCAAAACAAAACTTACTCCAACCAAGCACAACGACTCAAACATAACTATTCCTCCATTACTTTGCCTTCGTACGATTCGGGAATTTGAGGCGGCTCTTTTGCAATAGCATCGGCAATTTCCTCCAGCTTCATTCCTCTTGAACCTTTAATCAAAATGCTGTCTCCCGACCTTAAAATTCTTTCCAATCCGAATATTGCCTCGGCATTGGTATCAAAGCTGTGTATTTTTTCTTTATCAAATCCTGCCGCCACAGCTCCCGCCGCTATATTTTTCGCCATATCGCCGACGGTTACAAGACAATCGATGTTTTCCTCTCTCACCCATTTGCCCACATTTCTGTGAGAATCAACGGCAAAATCGCCCAATTCCAGCATATTGCCGAGAACTGCTATTTTTCTACCGCCTTCCATTCTCGGTTCAATAACACCTAGAACATTCAGTCCTGAACGCATGGAAGCCGGGCTTGCGTTATAGCAATCCTTAATAATCGTGTAATTGCCGGTTCTGATTATATTTTGGCGCATTCCGCCCGGAACAAAGGATGCTATCCCCTGAACAATTTCACTTCCGCTCATACCGTATTGAATTCCCGTTAAGATTGCCGCCAAAGCATTATATATATGGTGAACTCCCGGAACTTTAATTTCTCCCGTAAATTTTTCTCCGCCTATTTCAACATCAAAAAGTGTTGAATCCGAAAAACTTTTTATATTATCAGCATAAATTTCGCATTGCTTGTTTTTAATTCCGTAATACAAAAGTTCATAAGGAAGTGTCCCCCTAAGTCCCCAAAGCAAAGGGTCGTCGCCGTTTAAAATAACGGTGTCGCCCTCTTCCATTCCCTCAAGAATTTCAAGCTTTGCCTTTAATATATTTTCCTGAGATTTAAGATTTTCAATATGGGAAATTCCTATATTTGTTATAATCGCAATATCCGGATTTACAATTTTGGTAAGATGTGATATTTCGCCAAAATTGCTCATTCCCATTTCTATAACCCCGATTTGATTTTCCGAAGTCATTTTAAATACCGTAAGTGGTAATCCCACCTCGTTATTAAAGTTTCCCATGGTTTTAAATGCGTTAAATTTGGTGTTTAAAACGCTGTGAACCATATCCTTTGTACTTGTTTTTCCCACGCTGCCCGTAATTGCAACAATTGGGATATTAAACTGGCGGCGATAAAGGGCAGCAATATCACGAAGCGCCTTATATGTATCGTCAACCACGATTACGGGATAAGTTCCGTCATCCAAATCCCAATGCTCAACAACAGAGCATACGGCTCCATTATCCGCCGCACCTTGAACAAACTTATGCCCGTCGAAATTTTCACCTTTAAGCGCCACAAAAACCGAACCCTCGATAATTTGTCTGCTGTCGGTTATAACATCCTTAACTATTTCATCTCCGTCCGCATACCAGAGCATACCGCCGGTCGCTCTTGCCACTTCCGAAAGCGTTAATCGCCATTCCATACTTTGTCTCCTATCCGCCGCAATACGGCTTTACTTACCTTCCCGAATTATCAAGCAGCTTTTGAACAATTTCTCTTTCATCAAAAACTATGGTTCTGTCTTTTAGTACTTGGTAAGTTTCGTGCCCCTTGCCCGCAAGTAATATTATATCATCTTTTTTGCCATGGTCAAGAGCATATTCTATGGCATCGAAACGATTTTCGATAACCTTGTATTCGCAATTTGTCTCTTTTATCCCCTCGATTATGTTATTTATAATTTCTCTCGGGTCTTCGCTTCTGGGATTATCGCTTGTAACAATACAAAAATCCGAATGTTCGCCCGCAATTTTCCCCATAAGCGGTCTTTTGGTTTTATCCCTGTCACCGCCGCATCCGAAAAGGGTTATAACTCTGCCCTTTGAAAACCCTCTGATGGCGTTAATTATGTTCAAAAGTCCGTCAGGTGTGTGGGCATAATCAATAATAACCGTATAATCTCTGTCGGTTTTAACAACCTCTATTCTGCCTTTAACACCCTCAGCCTCAGCCAAGCCTCCGGCAATATCGGAAAAAGAAACTCCGAGAGCTCTGCAACATCCGATTGCGGTTAATGCGTTGTAAACCGAAAATTCACCGGGAATTCCCATTTTAATTTTCTTACTTTCATTGCCGCAAATCAAATCAAATTCAATGCCGTCGCTGTTAAGCTTTATATTTTCGCCTTTAACATCGCCGCCACGCTCTTTTCCGTAAGTTATAATATTGCAATTTTGCGCCTTTTCTTTAAGATACGGAGCAACTGAAATATCATTGTTGATAACCGCAGTTTTGCAAAGCGAAAACAGCTTCGCCTTTGCGTTAAGATAATTTTCCATGGTTTTATGAAAATCCAAATGGTCTTGGGTAATATTTGTAAATGCACCCACCTCGAAAGAACACGCCGAAACTCTGTCAAGCTCCAAGGAATGCGAGGAAACTTCCATTACAACATATTCGGCACCTGCCTTTTCCATATGGCTAAGCAAATCCATAAGCTCAATAAAATCGGGGGTTGTGTGGGTTGAAGGAAGCACCTCACGCCCGATAATATTTTGATTTGTACCGATTAAACCTACTTTCTTGCCCGTATGCTCCAAAATAGCTTTCACAAGATATGTGGTTGTGGTTTTGCCGTTAGTACCCGTTATTCCGATAAGCTTTAATTTTTTGTCGGGATGACCGTAAAAATTCGCTGCCGCAACCGAAGTTTCTTTTCTGGTGTTTTTAACTATGACCGTTGTTGCGCCCATCCCTTCGATTTCGTGTTCCGCAAGCAATGCAACCGCACCTTTGTTTACGGCTTCCTCGGCATAATCGTGACCGTCTGCCTTAAAGCCCGATATGCAGATAAACAAATATCCCGCTTTAACCTCTCTTGAATCAAAGGTTATGCCCGAAATATTAACTTCACCGTTGCCGATGATTTTCTCAACACTTACTCCCTTTAAAATATCATTAAGCTTCATAATATCTATCCCCTCTAATCTCTGACCTCCGAATACGAGAAGCTCAGCGTTACAACCGTTCCCATTTCGGTTTCCGTTCCCGCCGTGGGATATTGCCCTGCACACAGCGCCGTTCCCGAGGTATTGGAAACACCTTTGATTTTAACATTCAATCCGGCATCCGTCAGTATCTTGTTCGCCGCAGACGGTGTGCAACCTCGCACATCGGGAATTGTAACCGTTTGTTTCTTGTAATTTTCTTCCGTATACAAAATTATGTTTGAATTTTTAGACACCTTTGTTTGAGAATTCGGAACTTGAGCAATAACCTTTTTACCCGAACCGAAAACCTTTACATTCATTCCGGCATTTTCCACAGTTTGTTTCGCTTTGTTTGCATCAAGACCCACAACATTGGGAACCAAAATATCCACAAACTGCATTTCCTCGTCCGTATATTCGGGTTCAACATTCAAATACTGAAGTGTTTCGTCAAGAATATTTTTAACCACGGGCGCCGCAATAAGTCCGCCGTAATAAGTCTTTCCCGGTGCCGGCTGATCCAAAATTACCAGGCACACAACCTGCGGGTCGTCTGCCGGTGCAAAGCCTATAAAGGAGGCGACATATTTCCCGTTGCCTCTGGGTTGCTTCTCCGAAGTTCCCGTTTTGCCGGCAATTCTGTAGCCTGCAAGGTAAGCATTTTTTCCTCCGCCCTCGGAAACAACCGATTCCAAAATTTTTCGCATTTTGTCGCTGGTTTCTTTCGAAACTATTTGACGAACCTTTGTGGGTTGAATATTTTCGATTATATTCATATCCGAATCCACAATTTGTTTAACAAGATGAGGCTTCATCAAGTTTCCGCCGTTTGCAACGGCCGCCGCCATGGATACAATCTGCAAGGGAGTCACATTAAAGCTCTGACCGAAAGATGATGTTGCCAGGTCAATTTCCTTAAAATTGCTTTCCTCGTGGAATATACCCGTCTGCTCGCCCGGAAGCTCTATACCGGTTTTCTGCAAAAATCCAAAGCCCTTAAGATATTTAATAAAATTCTCTTTACCGATTTTTGCACCGATTTGAATGAATGCCGGGTTACAGGAATTTTGAACCGCCTGTTCAAATGTCTGCACTCCGTGCCCGTTATGATTTGCACAGTTTATGGAATGCCCCGCAACCTGAATGCGTCCTCCACAATAAAAAGTTTCGTTCGGAGATAAAACTTTTTCCTCCAGCGCCATTGAAGCTACGGCAATTTTAAATGTTGAACCGGGTTCATAGCTGTCAACAACCGCTTTATTTCGCTTCAAAAAGCTTGTAACCTCCGTTACTCGTGCGTTGTATTCATCACCCTCAAGGTCTTCAAGTTCTTCTTTTATATCGGGATATCTTTCTTCAACCGCATCGGTTATGGCAAAGGGTTCGTTAAGGTCATAATCGGGTTTTGTTACCATTGCAAGAATTTCGCCCGTTTTAACATCCATAACGATTGCCGCCGCACCCTCCTCCAGCTCATTCTCTATTCTGGCATTTTCAATGTGCTTTTCCGCAAAGCTCTGAATTGTTTCATCGATGGTTAAAACCACGCTGTTTCCGTCCTCTGCCGGAATATAACTTTCATAATTATCGGGAATTTCCATACCCGACACCTTATCCGCAGTTACAATACGCCCCGGAACACCGCTTAAAACATCGTCATAAATTTTTTCGATACCCTCAAGTCCCTGATTGTCACCGCCCACAAAGCCTATAACATGGGACGCAAAATTTCCGTAAGGATAATATCTTTTTGTATCATCGGAAAACCTGAAACCGCTTAAATCGTATTCATCCACATATTTTCGAAATTCATCGGCTGCGCTCTTTAAAATCTTTTTCTTTATATACTGAAAATTGGTTTTGCTGTTAATACGCTCCAGCATATCATCCTTATCCGTTCCGAAAATTTCCGAAAGCTTTTCGGCAATTTCCTCGGGAGTCTGCTTTTTATTATTTCGCACATCTTCGGGAGAAATGCTCAATGTTTCAACTGTCATATTGCTCGCCAAAGGCTTATAGTTTCTGTCATAAATAAGACCCCGTTTGGGCGTTAAAACATTATCAACCGTCTGCTGTTCCCTTGCGGCTATTGTAAGCTCCTCGCCTTTAAAAATCTGAAGATACGCAATTCTGAATATCAACAGAAAAAAGCATAGTAATACTATGCTAAGGACGGAAATTATTCTTTTCTTTTGTTTTACAGAGCTACCGATATTATGCACAACATATATGCGGCACGGCACAAAGTCCTGATGCCGTTCTCCTTTCCGTTTTTCTTTTACGCTCTATACAATATATTTTTCTTTTGCTTATATTATAACCTCACAGTTTTTCGCTTTTAATCGAATATATGCATAGAATCAACCATCATACCCGAAACACCCTCAAGAGAAGCCTCTTCTTTCTCTGCATTGTTTTCGGTGATTATAGTTCCCGTATCACTTTCGCTGAGCTCATAATATCTTATTTGATAGGTTTCGGGTCTGGTCATACCAAACTCCTCCACAGCAATTTCTTGAAGCTCGCCAAGCTCAACACTTTTATCGATTTCAGCCTGAATTGCCTGATTTTTTGCCGCTGCACCGTTATATTCTTTTTCAAGCTTTGCAATATTGCCCTTTTTTTCATCAATGGACGCATATCCTCTGACTATCATAAACGCCATAACCAAAACGGTTGCAACCATGGCGCATCTTTTAACCTTTTTAACAAACAAAGCCTTGGAATTGTTCTTTCTTTTTGGAGTGGGATTTTTATGCACCTTGGGCGTTTTTTGCTCTTGTGCAAAATTTTCAAGTTTATAGGCACTACTTGTGTTCCAACTTTGATAATTCATTCCCCTGTTTTCTCCTTTATAATTTTATAACCGCACGCAACTTTGCGCTGTGTGCCCGTTTGTTGTTTTCAAGTTCTTCGCTGTTTGAAACAATCGGTTTTTTGTTCAAAAGCTTTATTTGCGGCTTCCTGTTGCACACGCAAACAGGAAAGTTTTTGGGACATATGCACCCCGATGCCAAATCGGCAAACACCTGCTTTACAATTCTGTCCTCGAGAGAGTGAAAAGTTATAACCGCCAGCACTCCGCCCGGCTTTAAAACCGAAACGAAATCCCGAATTGCCCTCTCTAAAAGCTCCAACTCCCGATTAACCTCTATTCTTATTGCCTGAAAGGTTCTTTTTGCCGGATGCTTATCCCCGTATCTCGCAGAAGACGGCATTGCACCCTTTATAATCTCCGAAAGCCGGAAAGTTGTTTCAATAGGAGCATTTTGCCGCTCTTTTACTATATTTCTCGCAATGGACGGAGCAAATCGTTCTTCTCCGTATGCGTAAATAATTCGCTTTAAATCCTCTTCCGAATAAGTGTTAACCAGCTCGTATGCCGAGAAGGAATCTTCCTTGTTCATCCGCATATCCAAGCGGGCATCTTTATTGTAGCTAAACCCTCTTTCACCCTCATCAAGCTGATAAGAGGAAACACCAAGGTCTAAAATTGCACCGTCAATTTGCAAAACATCAAGGTCTTTTAATATATTCTTAATGTTTGCGTAATTATTATGAACAATCGTTATCCTGTCCCCGTAAGGGCTAAGCCGCTCAGAAGCCGCCGCTATTGCTTCACGATCTCTGTCAATTCCTATAAGCCGACCGTTTATGAGCCTCTTTGCAATAAGCTCCGAATGACCGCCGCCGCCCAAAGTTCCGTCTACATAAATTCCGCCGCCGGAAATATTCAGCATATCGACGCTTTCATTGAGTAAAACCGAAATGTGCTTAAATTCCATATTAAAGACCCAAACTTTCCATAAGCTCTTCTATTCCCTCCGGTGTGAACTCCGGTTTTTCCGTCTGCTTGTCCCATTGAGCCTTGTCCCAAATTTCAACATGGTCGGACATCCCAATAAAAGCAACCTCTCTGGATACCTTGGCATAATCACGATAATCCGCAGGAAGAAGCACTCTGCCTTGAGCATCGATTTCGCACTCCGTTGAATTGCTGAAGAAAAACTGCTTTAAAATATTTGCTTCTTTCCCTTTAAGAGCAAGAAGCTCTGTTTCAAATTTTGTCCATTCCTCTATGGAATAAACCTGAAGGCATTGACCTCTGCCACACGATAAAACAAATCTGCCGCCTAAATCATCACGGAATTTTGCCGGCATACTTACTCTGCCCTTGGCATCAACATTATGAAAATATCTTCCGATAAGCATACCGCAAACCTCCTTACCTTAATCCGATTTTTGTCTTCGAAGTCCGATACAAAAATTGCTTTTTCACTTAAGCTCTACACCGAACCTTATCTCCGTGTAAATTTACCATTTTAGTGGTTTTCATACCACTTCACTCCACTTAATTAAATTTTACACCATTTTCATGGGAATTGCAAGAGTTTTTTATAAAATTTTTTCAAAAATTTTATATTTTTGTTACAAATACATTAAATTGTGGTTTCATACCTTTTCAAGGCACAATATCTGGTATCATTTAGTAGAATTTCACTAAAAACTTTAAAAATTTTAGTTAATTTGCGCCTTTTTCCGACCTTTTTCCACATAAAAACAAACCCCGTCGGTTAGAGTTTAAGTCTGCCCGTCGGGGATATAGGTTATATTCAAAAAATCATTTCGGACAACCAGAAACAAACGAAATGTCCGTAAATTTTATGTTTTTAAAAGGCGAAGCAGATTATAAAACAAAGCAACGGACAAAACATCAAGTTTTGCCCGTCATTACTTAATTTTTTATTTTTCGGCATTTTTGTAGCTTTTGGGTTCTTTGGCGACCGTAGCAATCGTTGCGCAATAAACCGCCTTTGCTCCGTCACTTTTAAGCACAAACGAATTTTCCTCCAAGGTTGAGCCCGTCGTCATAACATCATCAATCAACAAAATCCTTTTCCCTTCCACGCCCTTATTCTTCGCTACGGCAATAGAGCCGATTAGGTTCTTTATTCTTTTCTCGTAATTCAAAGAGCTTTGCTTCGGCGTCTCTTTGATTTTAATTAAAGCATCTTTCATATAAGGAATTCCCGTTTCTTTTGAAAGCTGTTTGCAAAGAGTATCCACCGACGAAAAGCCGCCTCTTTTGTTTTTACGATGAGGCGCAACGCCTACTATAAAGTCAAAATCAACTCCACCAAACTCACATTTTATCCGCTCTGCCAGCATAGACGAAAACACCTTCGCCGAGATCTCACTTCTTCCGTCCTTGTATTTTTTAATACCGTATGCCGTGGCATCGTTATACTTTACCGCCGAAACCGCTCTTTTGTAGCTTCTGTGAGTTTTGGACAAGCATTCCAAGCATATATCGCGGCTTCCCAAGCTCACCCGAGGCTTTCCGCAAATTGCGCAACACTCAAAATTTTTGCAAAAGGCGATTTCCTCCGCACATTTTCGGCAGATAAGCTCCTCTTTCGTAAAGGCCGAGACCTTGCCGCAGAAAATACATTTCGCAGGATACACCAAGTTCATTATAATTTTCAGTATATTCATATTTTCCTCCGTGCGCATTACTTAAAGGTTCATAAACTAAACGCAGGACGAATAAAAATTCATCCTGCGGATAATATACATTATTTTGCGTAATCAACGGCTCTTGTTTCTCTGATAACATTAACCTTAATCTGTCCCGGATATTCCATTTCAGCCTCAATCTTCTTCACAATATCCTTTGCAAGAAGAACAGTTTCATCATCCTTAACTTTTTCGGGTTTAACAACAATTCTAATCTCTCTTCCCGCCTGGATTGCAAAGGAACGGTCAACCCCTTCAAAGGAATTGGCAATACCTTCAAGATTTTCAAGGCGCTTAATGTAAGACTCAAGATTTTCTCGTCTTGCCGCCGGTCTTGCCGCAGAAATGGCATCAGCCGCCTGAATGAGACAAGCTTCCAACGAATTAGGTTCAATATCTCCGTGGTGAGCCATAATCGCATGAACCACTCTGTCGTTTTCCTTGTATTTCTTGGCAACATCCGCACCGATGGTTACATGAGAGCCTTCAACATCATGGTCAATCGCTTTACCGACATCATGTAAAAG
>CAZTEA010000040.1:0-9082 GCA_964612315.1 uncultured Oscillospiraceae bacterium
ATTAACGGCATTTAAGAACTTTTGAGAATATAATTAAAAAACATTAAAAAATTTATGCCAAAAGACGCAAGTGTGGTTTCGAATGATGACGGAACACCGAAAATTGTGTATCACGGAACAAGCGAAGATTTTACGGTATTTGATGCCAAACAAATCAAGAATCTATGATGAAACACTTAATTATGAATTGCCCGGGTTCTATTTTTCCGAAAGCGCTGAAGAAAGCTTTTTTAGCCGAGAACTGATTTTAACAAACCGTTTAGGAAGTTCGCCGTCACTTATTTCTCTCAAAGCGGCGGTTGAGCCCCGTTCTTTTGCGGTTTCGTAATACCAAACTTTATAATCAAGAACTTCGAGCATATTTTTCAAATTATTTATTTTTTCAAGCATAAGACTGCGTTGCTTTTGAATAAGGGCAAGGCGGCAATCAATGGTTGAATCACCTTGCATTGACATCAAAACGAAATTTTTTATATCATCAAGAGCCATTCCTGTTTTTTTAAGACAGTTTATAATTTGAAGCCATTCATAATCCTCGTCTTTAAAAAGTCGCAGTCCGTTTTTATCTCGCTTAACAAAGGGAAGTAAGCCCTTTTTGTCGTAATAGCGCAGAGTGGAAGCGGGAATTTTTAACAGCTTTGCCATTTCTCCTATTGTGTATGTCATAAAAAACCTCCGAAAATTTCAAAAAAGTATTGACTTAAAGTTGGGTTTAACCTATATAATTGAAGTATATCACAAAACTCTATTTTAATCAATACAAAGGAGAGATGAAAATGAGCAAAAATGTTTTGATTTTATCGGGATCTCCGAGAATAGGCGGGAATTCGGATATTCTTTGCGATGAATTTATGAGGGGAGCGCAAAGTGCGGGGCATAATGTTGAAAAAGTTTGTGTTGCCCGCAAAAATATAGGCTATTGCCGGGCGTGCTATGCCTGTAAAAACACGGGGGAGTGCGCCATAAAGGACGATATGGTGGATATCCTCAAAAAGATGATCAAAGCGGATGTTCTTGTATTGGCAAGTCCTGTTTATTTCTATTCGGTAAACGGTCAGCTTAAAACTTTAATCGACAGAACAGTTGCACGTTGGACAGAAGTTAAAAATAAGGAATTTTATTACATAATGACTGCCGCAGATGAAGAAAAAGAGGCGATGAATACGACACTTGCTTGCTTTAGAGGTTATGCCGATTGTGTTGCTGGTGCAATTGAAAAGGGCGTTATTTACGGTACGGGCGTATACGAAAAAGGAGAAGTTAGAAACAGCTCCAAGCTTAGCGAAGCCTTTGAAATGGGTAAAAATGTTTAAGGAGGAGAAAAATATGGAATATATTACATTAAATAACGGCGTCATAATGCCGATGTTGGGATACGGAGTATATCAGGTTACTCGGGAGGAATGCGAGAAATGCGTGGCAGATGCTCTTTCGGAGGGGTATCGCCTAATCGATACGGCGCAAAGCTATTTTAATGAGGAACAAGTGGGCAATGCAATTTCAAAATCGGGAATCCCACGAGATGAGATATTTTTGACCACAAAGGTGTGGATTGAACATTACGGATACGAAAAAACAAGAAAATCCGTGCTTGATTCGATGAAAAGGCTTAAAGTTGACCACATTGACCTGTGTTTGCTTCATCAGCCGTTTAACGATGTTTACGGCGCTTATAATGCTTTGCAGGATTTATACAAGGAAGGTAGAATAAGAGCGATAGGGATTTCCAATTTTTATGCGGACAGAATGGTGGATATCGCATCTTTTGCCGAGATTTTACCGGCGGTGAACCAAATTGAGATACATCCTTTCAATCAGCAGAGGCAACAGCTTAAATGGGCAAAAAAATACAATATTGCATTGGAAGCATGGGCACCTTTCGGTGAGGGCAGAGGTGATATGTTTGCCAATCCGATTCTTAATGAAATCGGTGAAAAATACGGGAAAACGGCAGCTCAGGTAATGCTGCGCTGGCATATTCAACGAGGAGTGGTTGTTATTCCCAAATCCGTGCATAAAGAGAGAATAAAAGAAAATTTTGATATATTTGATTTTGTTTTGGATAATGAGGATATGAGCAAGATTGCGGCGCTCGATACGGGAAAGAGTGCGTTTTTCTCCCACACAGACCCTGAAATGGTTGAGTGGTTTGTTAAAATGGTTGAGGAAAGAAAAAAGAAAAATTGATAAAAATCCGCTCGCTTTAGTGCGAGCGGATTTTTATCATACAAAAGAGTAGTGGATATTTTTTTGCCCTTTTAAATTTTTATCTGACGCCGAATAATAAATCTCCGTAAGTGGGATAAGGCCAAAAATCGGCGGCGGTGATGGTTTCCAATTCGTCAATAACCGCACGAAGGGCGTTCATTCCCGGAATTATATTATCCTTGCAGAAGAAGGAATGCTCGCTCATATCGCTGATTTCTTCCGATTGTTTCATAACATCTTCAAGATGCTTAAGATGTTTGAAAAGCTCACCGGAGAGCGTGGATAATCTTGCGATTGTTTCTTCTTCGTAGGAGCAATCAATATCCGACATGACACTTTTTTTGCTGAGTGCAATATCGGAAAGCTCTCTCGTAAACGAGGAAACTGCCGGAAGAATATCTTTTTTTACCATTTCTATCATGGTAAGAGCCTCGATGTTGATGATTTTGCAGTAGTTTTCAAGGCTGATTTCATATCTTGCACGAAGCTCAACTTCACTTAAAACCTTGTGTTTTGTGAAAAGGTCAATGCTCTTTTTGTCAATAAGTGCGGGAAGAGCATCGGGTGTGGTTGCAAGATTTGAAAGCCCTCTTTTTTTAGCTTCCTCAATCCAAGATTCGTCATAACCGTTTCCGTTAAAGATAATACGCTTATGTTCTTTTATGGTGGTCTTTATAAGATTGTTAAGTTCTCCTTCAAAATCGTCGGCATTTTCGAGAATATCCGCAAATCCTTCCAAAACATCGGCAACCGCCGTGTTAATAATAAAGTTTGGACCGGCAACTGATAAAGAAGAACCGAGCATTCGGAATTCAAATTTATTGTTTGTAAAGGCGAAGGGACTGGTTCTGTTTCTGTCGGTGGTGTCCTTTGAAAATCTCGGCAAAGTATGCACACCGATTTTCATAAGGGTCTTTTCTTTTGAATCATATTCCTTGCCGCCCTCGATTGCATCCAAAACTTCGGCAAGCTCGTCACCCAAAAACATTGAAATGACAGCGGGAGGAGCTTCGTTTGCCCCAAGCCTGTGGTCATTTCCGGCATCGGCAACGGATGCTCGAAGAAGTTCTTGGTATTCATCGACCGCCTTAATAACGGCACAAAGGAAAAGTAAGAATTGTGCGTTTTCGTAAGGTGTTTCGCCCGGGTCTAAAAGGTTTACACCGGTATTGGTTGAAAGCGACCAGTTATTGTGTTTGCCGCTTCCGTTTACACCTTCAAATGGCTTTTCGTGGAGCAGGCAAACGAGATTGTGCTTTTTCGCAACCTTTTGCATAAGCTCCATCGTAAGCTGGTTATGGTCGCAGGCGATATTTGTTGTTGTGAAAATCGGAGCAAGCTCATGCTGCGACGGTGCGCCTTCGTTATGCTCTGTTTTCGAGAGAATACCCAATTTCCAAAGCTCTTTGTTAAGGTCTTTCATATATGCTTTGACTCTGGGCTTAATTTGTCCGAAATAATGGTCGTCAAGTTCCTGACCCTTCGGAGGCTTTGCACCGAACAAGGTTCTGCCTGTATAAACAAGATCCAGTCGCTTTTCGTAAAGCTCGGCGGGAATAAGGAAATATTCCTGTTCCGGGCCTACCGTGGTTTTAACGGAGGTTACATTCTCGTTGCCGAAAAGCTTCAAGACACGAAGTGCTTGCTTGCTGATAACCTCCATGGAACGAAGGAGAGGAGTTTTCATATCAAGAGCTTCGCCGCCGTAAGAGCAGAAAGCTGTGGGAATACACAAGGTATCGTCTTTTATAAAGGCGTAAGATGTGGGATCCCATGCGGTGTATCCTCTTGCCTCAAAGGTGGCACGAAGTCCGCCGGAGGGGAAAGAGGAGGCATCGGGTTCACCTTTTACCAGTTCTTTACCTGAAAATTCCATTATGATTTTACCGTCCGATGTGGGGCATATAAAACTGTCATGTTTTTCTGCCGTAACGCCGGTAAGAGGCTGAAACCAATGGGTAAAGTGGGTTGCACCTTTTTCAATTGCCCAGTCTTTCATGGCGTTTGCCACAACGGTGGCAATGGTTATGTCAAGTTTTCTTCCGTCCTGAATGGTTTTTTGCATAGCCTTATAGGTTTCCTTCGGAAGCCTTTGACGCATAACGGTATCATCAAAAACCATAGAACCAAATATTTCGGTGACAGTACTCATTTTATCTCTCCTTTTAGTTTTTGGTTATTTGTTAAAATCGGCAAAATTAAGCTTTTGCAATACAAATTTTAACTTTTTCGCCGTTGATATTCCATTCCTTTGCACTTTCGCAAACGCCTTCGAAAATATCAAGAGCCAAAGATTGATTTGCAATTTCTTCTTTGTTGTCGTTTACTATTTTGATTATCTTTTCGGAGCCTTCAAATCCGATTTTGATATTGTCCTGAACCTCAAAGCCGTTATCTTTACGCATTGTCTGAATTTTGCTTAAGATTTCACGAACAAAACCCTCTTCGATAAGCTCCTCGGTAAGATTTGTGTCAAGAACAACGGTAGAGCCCATATCGCTGTCGGAAACAAAGCCGTCTTTTTGAAGAGTTTCGATTAAAACATCTTCTTTGGTGATTTCGGCGGTTGTGTCCTCAACGGTAACCGTTATTGTCTCGCCTGCATTTAGCTTTGCCATAACTTCGCCGCCGTCAAGGCTGTTTATCGCTTCGAAAATCGGGCGAACAAGTTTTCCGTATTTCGGTCCCATGGTTTTAAGCTGGGGCTTAAAGTTATAGCTTATGAAATCACTTGCGTCGTCGGTGAAACGAACCTCTTTAACATTGAGTTCATCCAAAATAATCGCAAGATAATTGGGGTTAACAGTTTCTTTTGTCTGAACATATATGGTTGAAATCGGTTGTCTGTTTTTAACATTTGCGCTGTTTCGGCAAGCACGCCCCAAAATAACAATCTTTCTGATTGAATCCATTTCGTTTTCAATCATCGGGAAGTTAAAGTTTGGGTTGGCTTTCGGGAAGTCGCAAAGATGAACGCTTTGCGGTGCGTTTTTATCCACGGAAAGAACCAAATTCTGATAAATTTGTTCGGTCATAAAGGGGATAAAAGGCGCACAAAGCTTCGAAAATTCAACCAAAACCGTGTAAAGCGTCATATAAGCGTTGATTTTGTCATCGGTCATATCCTTTGCCCAGAAACGCTCACGACTGCGGCGAACATACCAGTTGGAAAGTTCGTCCGTAAATTCCTGAATAAGTCTTGTGGCTTCGGTAATTTTGTATTCAAACAAATATTTATCAACTTTTTCGATTACATTGTTAAGCTTTGACAAAATCCACTTATCCAAAACGGAAATTTTGTCTTTGTCAAGACTGTATTTTGTGGGGTCAAATTCGTCAATATTTGCATAAAGCACATAAAATGCGTATGTGTTCCAAAGTGTTCCCAAGAATTTTCTTTGCGATTCGGAAACTGCTTCGTCAAAAAATCTGTTGGGAAGCCAAGGTGCGCTGTTTGAATAGAAGTACCATCTTGCGGCATCGGAACCCTGTTTGTTAAGAACATCCCAAGGATTAACGACATTTCCTTTGTGCTTGCTCATTTTTTGACCGTTTTTGTCCTGAACATGACCCAAAACTATAACATTCTTATAGGGCGATTTGTCAAAGAGAAGTGTGGAAATTGCCATAAGAGTGTAGAACCAACCTCTGGTTTGGTCAATAGCTTCGCTGATGAAATCTGCGGGATAATTCTCTTCAAACAATTCTTTGTTTTCAAAGGGGTAATGCCATTGAGCAAAGGGCATTGAACCCGAATCGAACCAACAGTCGATAACTTCGGAAACTCTTGTCATTTCGCCGCCGCACTTTTCGCACTTAAGATGAACCTCGTCAACATAAGGCTTATGAAGCTCAATATCGTCGGGGACATTTATGCCTTTTTCCTTAAGTTCGGCAATTGAACCGATACACTCACGGTGACCGCACTTACATTCCCAAATGGGAAGAGGCGTACCCCAGTATCTTGAACGGGAAAGTCCCCAGTCGATAACATTTTCAAGGAAGTTACCGAATCTGCCATTTTTAATGTTGTCGGGCATCCAGTTTACGGTTGCGTTGTTCTTTAAAAGTCTGTCACGAACTGCGGTCATTTTAATGAACCAGGTGTCGCACGCATAGTATAAAAGGGGAGTGTCACATCTCCAACAGAATGGGTAGCTGTGTTCAAAGGGAATAACCTCGAAAAGCTGTTCTCTTTCCTTTAAATCGCGGATAACAAGCTTATCGACATCTTTAACAAACATTCCCTTCCAAGGCTCAACCTCATCCACAAAATTCCCTTGTGTGTTAACAAGATTTAAAAATCCGAGACCGTTTTCCTTGCCAACTCTGGCGTCGTCCTCACCAAATGCGGGTGCGATGTGAACAATGCCGGTACCGTCTTCCATTGTAACATAGTTGTCGGCAACAACGACACAGTATTTTCCGTCCTCAGGTGCTTTGAAATCATAAAGAGCTTCGTATTCTGTTCCGACCAAATCGCAGCCTGTATACTCTTCTATAATTTCGTATTCGTCTTTTATAACTTTTTCGGTAAGTGCTTTGGCAATAATGTATTTCTCGTCGCCTACGGCAATTTTAACATAAGCTTCGCCCGGGTTTACGCAAAGAGCAACATTAGAGGGAAGAGTCCACGGAGTAGTTGTCCATGCGAGAATATATTCCTTGTCGGCATTTTTGATTTTAAATTTTGCAATAAGCGAATTTTCTTTAACATCTTTATAGCCCTGTGCAACTTCGTGGCTGGAAAGAGAGGTTCCGCAACGGGGACAATAGGGCATAATCTTGTGACCTTTGTAAAGCAGGTCTTTATCCCATATTGTTTTAAGCGCCCACCAAACAGATTCGATGTAGTTGTTGTGATAGGTAACATAAGGCTTGTTCATATCTGCCCAATATCCTACACGGTCGCTCATTTCTTCCCATTCGCTTTGATATGTAAATACGCTGTTTTTACATTTTTTTACAAAATCTTCAATACCATATTCCTCAATCTGAGGTTTGCCGCTGATACCCAAAGCCTTTTCGACTTCCAATTCAACGGGAAGTCCGTGAGTATCCCAGCCGGCTTTCCTTAATACATGATAACCCTTCATTGTGCGGTAACGGGGAATAAGGTCCTTTATAACACGAGTTAACACATGGCCGATATGCGGCTTGCCGTTAGCTGTGGGGGGACCGTCATAAAATGTGTATGTTTCGCCGTCTTCACGGTTTTTCATACTCTTTTCGAATATATCGTTCTTTTTCCAAAATTCAACAATTTCTTTCTCTCTTTCGACAAAAGAAAGGTCAGTTGATACTTTATTATACATCAGCTTTTCCTCCGTTTGGATATAATAATACATACATAATATATTTTACATAAAAAACTGTAATTTGTAAAGGGTTTTTTGATAATTTGGAGAAAAAATACCAAAACTGATTGAAATTTTAAAAAAACTATGGTATACTGTATAGAAATTTAATATGAATTATGCGGATAAATCCGATATTTTAATAGAAACATCAAAGAGGTGCGGAAAATGAATTTGCTTTGTGCAAAGTGTAAGAAAAATCTGGCGGTTGTGTTTATAACCAAAATGGATCAAACGGGTAAACGAGTAGATGAAGGCTACTGCTTGAAATGCGGCAGAGAGCTTAATCTTATATCCGAAGAAATGATGGGAAATTTCGGAAGTCAATTGGGTATGAGTCCCGAAGAGTTTGAAGCGGCAACGGAGGAAATGAACGGATTTTTGGGAGAGGATATGGATTTTAGCCAGCTCGGAGCGGCGTTTGCCGGAATGATGCCCGACGGAGATATGGATGATGAAATGGGGGATGAGGACGGTTCAAACGGCAAAAGTCCTCTTGGGTTTTTAAACGGTTTCGGCGGCAAAAAGAAGGACAAAGAAACTGCGGAAGAAACAGGAAAAGGTAAGAAAAAGAAGAATAAAAAAGAGAAAAACGAAAGAAAGTTTTTGGAAAATTACGGCACCAACCTTACGCAAAAGGCGAAAGACGGGCTTATTGACCGTGTAATCGGCAGGGACCGTGAAATGGAAAGGGTTACCCAAATTTTAAACAGAAGGACAAAAAACAATCCCTGCTTAATAGGTGAACCGGGCGTTGGAAAAACGGCTATTGCCGAGGGATTGGCTGTTAAAATTGTAAACGGGGAAGTGCCGGAAAAACTGTTGGATTATGAAATTTATTTAATCGATATGACGGCAATGGTTGCGGGCACTCAGTTTCGGGGGCAGTTTGAATCTCGGCTCAGAAATCTTATAAAAGAAGTTAAAAGACTTGGGAATATTATTCTTGTAATAGACGAAGTTCACTCTATCGTTAAGGCGGGCGATGCGGACGGTGCGATGAGCGCCGGAAACATACTAAAGCCGGCTCTTTCAAGAGGTGAGATACAGATAATAGGTGCTACAACTCTTGAAGAATACCGCAAGTATATAGAAAAGGATTCAGCTCTTGAGAGAAGATTTCAGACGGTTTTGGTGGAAGAACCTTCTATTGAAGAAACTGTGGAAATCTTAAAAGGAATAAAAGAGTATTACGAGGATTATCACAAAGTAAAAATTACGGATGATATTATAAGAACTGCGGCAACTCTTTCGGAAAGATATATAACGGAGCGTTTTCTTCCCGATAAAGCCATTGATGTCATTGATGAAGCGGCGTCAAGGGCGAATTTGGAAAACACCGATTTGGTAAAGCTATCCAAAGCCAAGAAGGTGTTGGATGAACTAAAAAGCCGTGAAGAAGCCTTGGATGGTAAGGATAATCTTACCGAGGAGGATTATGCGGAAATTGCTGAAATCAAAAGCGAGATATGCCGCAAAGAGGACGAGGTTAAAAATATCGAAGCCGGTATGAAAGA
>CAZTEA010000041.1:0-9014 GCA_964612315.1 uncultured Oscillospiraceae bacterium
GCGGTTGAGGGCGATGAAGTTGCGATTGTTACGGATAAAACTGCATTTTATGCCGAAAGCGGCGGTCAGGTAGGCGACAGCGGAATTATAGACGGCTGCGGCTTTGTTGTTGAAATTTTTGATGTGAAGAAGCAAAACGGAAAATTCGTTCACAAAGGAATTGTTAAAAGCGGTACCGTGAAAATGGGCGCTGAAGCAAAGACGAAAATTGCTTCCGTCAGAAGAAATGCGATAAGAAGAAACCACACAGCGGCACATTTGCTGCAGGCGGCTCTTAAAAATACTTTGGGCAATCATGTGGCACAGGCAGGCTCTTATGTTTCAGAGGAGCGAATGAGATTTGACTTTTCTCATTTTTCAGCGATGACAGACGAGGAGCTTAAAAAGGTTGAAACGGAAGTTAATACGGCAATTTTAAGCTGTATTCCGGTGGAAAATTTCGAAGCTCCCATTGAAGAAGCGAAAAAGCTGGGTGCAACGGCGCTTTTCGGTGAAAAGTACGGCGCAACCGTAAGAATTGTTAAAATCGACGATTACAGTATCGAGTTTTGTGGCGGTACTCATGTAAGCGACACGGGAAATCTGGGACTTTTCAAAATTGTTTCCGAAAGCGGTGTTGCGGCAGGTGTCAGAAGAATTGAAGCCGTTACGGGCTTTGGGGTTCTTAATCTGCTGAGCAAATGCGAAGCCGTTGCAAACGAAACGGCAAAGGTTCTTAAAACCAACGCAGGAGATATTGCGGTAAAAGCAGTTTTGGTAACAGAGGAACTTAAAGAAGCGAAGAGAGAAATTGAAAGCCTCAGAAGCAAAATGGCACAAGGCAGCATAGGTGATTTGGCAGGCGAGGCATTAGAGGTTAAGGGTATTAAGATTATTACCAAAAAGATGGACGACGGTCTTGATATGAATGCGCTTAGAACAGCGGGAGATATCCTTAAGCAAAAGGTTGAATGCGGAGTTATTGTTTTGGCGTCTGATGCGGACGGAAAGGTTAACATTATTGCAATGGCAACTCCGTCTGCGGTTCAAAAGGGCGCTCATGCCGGCAATATTATCAGAGAGGTTGCGAAAGTAACTGGCGGCGGTGGCGGCGGAAAGCCGGACAGCGCACAAGCGGGCGGAAAAGATGCAAGCAAAATAGATGAAGCTTTGGATAAGGTAAAAGACTTAATTTAAAATAAAGGATGGCGAGAAAAATGAGTTATAAAACTGATGAAAATTGCCTTTTTTGTAAAATTGTAAAGGGAGAAGTTCCGTCGAGCAAGGTTTATGAAACGGACAAGGTTTACGCCTTTCGTGACATTGAACCGCAGGCTCCGCATCACATTATTATTATACCGAAGGAGCATATTGCGTCAGCCAATGAGTTGACGGAGGACAATGCGTTTGTTGTGGGTGATGTTTTTGCGGCGGCGGCAAAAATTGCAAAAATGGAAGGATTTGCCGAAAACGGCTACAGAATAGTGAATAACTGCGGAAATGATGGCGGTCAGACTGTGGGACATATTCATTTTCACCTTCTTGCGGGAAGAAATCTTCAATGGCCTCCGGGTTAATAAAGAATAAGCGGTAAACGGTGAATAAATTCGGCGGCTTTTGAGATAAACTCAAAAGCTGTCGGTTTTATTCATTATATTTTATACTTAAATAAGGAGGAATTCCTTTGTTTATAGCAGATGAATATGATGTTGTTGTTGTGGGAGCGGGTCATGCCGGAATAGAGGCGGCGCTTTCGGCGGCAAGATTGGGAATGAAAACTTGTTTGTTTTCCATAAGCTTGGACGGCGTTGCAAATATGCCGTGCAATCCCAGTATAGGCGGAACTGCAAAGGGTCATCTTGTTCGAGAAATCGATGCTTTGGGCGGAGAAATGGGCAAGGCGGCGGATAAAACCTTCATACAGTCAAGAATTTTAAACCGAGGCAAGGGCCCTGCGGTTTATTCTTTGCGTGCGCAGATTGACCGTAATAAATATAAGGAAGTTATGAAGCATACGGTTGAACAGCAGGAAAATCTTCATTTGCGTCAGGCGGAAATTGTTAGGGTTGAGCTGGATGAAAACAACAGAGTAAAGAGTGTTTACAGCAGGACGGGAGCGTGCTTTTTGTGCCGCGCAGCAATTATTTGTACGGGAACATATTTAAAGTCCAGAATAATAATCGGTGATTTTTCTCAGGAAAGCGGACCGGACGGGGTGTTTCCCGCTACCGAGCTTTCGCAGAATTTGAGAGATATAGGGGTGGAACTGGTTCGTTTTAAAACAGGAACACCGTCGAGAGTTGCGAAAAATTCCATTGATTTTTCTAATCTTGAAGTGCAGCACGGCGATGAAAAAATAGTTCCGTTTTCTTTTGAAACTGAGGGAGAACTTAAAAATCAGACGGTTTGCCATATTACCTATACCAATGAAAAAACCCATAAAATTATTTTGGATAATATTCATCGTTCTCCTCTTTACGGCGGAGACATTAAGGGAATCGGCCCGAGATATTGTCCATCTATCGAAGATAAAATCGTTCGATTTAAGGATAAGGATAGGCATCAGCTTTTTATTGAGCCTATGGGACTTAATACAGATGAAATGTATATTCAGGGTTTTTCCAGCAGTCTTCCCGAGGATGTTCAACTTGAAATGCTAAGAAGCCTTCCCGGCTTTGAACACGCCATGGTAATGCGAAACGCTTATGCCATTGAATATGATTGCGCAAATCCTCTCCAGCTTAAAGCTACTTTGGAGTTTAAAAATATAGACGGATTATTCGGGGCAGGTCAGTTTAACGGTACTTCAGGTTATGAAGAGGCGGCGGCTCAAGGCTTAATAGCCGGTATCAATGCCGCAAAAGTGATAAAAGGGGAAGAACCGTTTATATTGGACAGAAGCGAAGCCTATATCGGCACCTTGATTGACGATTTGGTTACCAAGGGAACAAACGAGCCATATCGTATGATGACTTCAAGATCTGAATACAGACTTCTTTTAAGACAGGACAATGCGGATTTGCGTCTTACGGAAAAGGGATATAAAATCGGCTTAATATCTCAGGAACGTTATGAAAAGTTTCTGGAGAAAAAGGCGGAAATAGAAAAAGAGCGCGAAAGATTGGAAAATCTCACTTTCCCGCCCTCCAAAGAGGTTAATGACTATTTGGAAGCGAGAGGAAGCTCGAAAATTTCCACCGGAGTTAAGGCGGGAGATATATTAAAACGCCCTGAAGTTGATTATCTGTCCATGGCGGCTATCGACAAAACCCGACCTGAGGGAATTTCGGACGAGGTGGCGGAGCAGGTTGAGATAAGCCTCAAATATGAAGGCTATATCAGTCGTCAGATGAGTCAGGCGAAACAGTTTAAACGGTTGGAAAACCGAAAGTTGCCAAACGATATAGATTATGAAAAGATTGACGGATTGCGCATTGAGGCTCGGCAGAAACTTAATAAAATTCGTCCCGTTTCCATAGGTCAGGCATCGAGAATTTCGGGGGTTTCTCCGGCAGATATAGCTGTTTTGATGGTTTTTCTTGACAAAAAATAAATTGTGTAGTATAATGAGAAAGTCGACGAAGGTCGGCGAAAAATTAAATATTGCACAGGGGAGCTCGTGTGCGGGCTGAGAGGAAACATCAGTTTCGACCCTATAACCTGATTTGGATAATGCCAACGGAGGGAGTTTTTAAAGCGTCATTTGTCGGTGTATCTTTGGGTACACCGATTTTTATTTGGGCCCGAGGCGCTGCAAAAATGTAATTAACCTGTGCTTATTTAATAAATATCAGGCATTAGGCATTTTGCAGATGCGAAGGAGGATTTTGTATGAATAAAAAATTACAGATAATGGTGGAAGCGGCGGTTATGGTGGCGTTGGCGGTTGTGTTGAGCTTTGTTAAGGTTTGGAGTATGCCGCAAGGCGGAACAATTTCCCTGACGATGATTCCTCTGTTCCTTTTAAGTTTCAGACGGGGGCCGTTTGTAGGAAGTGTAAGCGGAGCTTTATACGGTGTAATCTCTTTGATTTTTGACGGTCAAATTTATCATCCCATGTCAATTTTGCTGGATTATATATTGGCATACGGTGTTTTGGGTGTTGCCGGATTTTTCAATAAAAGCTACGGCGGAATAATTTTGGGAACTGCTGCGGGAACCGCTTTGCGTTTTATCAGTTCTCTTTTAAGCGGTGCCGTACTTTTTGCTCAGTATGCGCCGGAGGGGATGAATCCGTGGATTTATTCATTGGGATATCAGGCAACCTATATGCTGCCCGAATTGGTTATTTGTGTTGTTGCGTTGACCTTGCTTTTCGGGAAAGGAAGGAAATTATTTTTGGTGGATAAACAGCCGCAGGAATGATGTATTGTGCAACTTTCATATTAGACAGGCTCATTTTTAGTTAAAATGACGGGAGGACTTTTGAAGCCTCTGCTTGACTTTTGACAGCTGATGTAGTATAATTAAATTTGACATAAGATATAGTTAAGGAGATTTTGGAATGAGTAAGAATGTTGCAAAGCAGTCTAATAATGCAAATAACGCTAAAATAAAGAACGGCAAGAGGCTGGATAGAAATGTTTTGAATTACGGTATGGAATGGTTCGATTACCATCTTACGGTAGGTGTTTACATAAGTATGGTTATTTCGGCGCTGTGGGTTGTATTCGTGTTTATCGGTGAGTTCTACAGAGTCGGCATTATGGAAGATTTCCCCGCATTAAAAACAATTGACACGATTATGGTTGCATTTTACGGTGTGTATACTTTGGCGCTTCTCTTTACGAGAAAGATGTTTTTGGCAGAGGATAGACGCAGTTTTGGTTTGTTTATGGTTGTGTTCCTTGTGAGAGTTGCTTTCCATGCATTCACTTCGGCGTATTTCCTATTCATCAATTCGAGAGTTATTGCAGAGAGTGTCTTTTATGAATACTACACATACTTCTCGGTATTGGTTACGCTTATCAATATTTTCAATATTTTCTATTTCTATCGCAGAAGAGGAATATTCAATTACGAATAAGAATAAAATTGGCTGTCTTGCTTATGGCGAGACAGCCAATTTTTATTTTAACTCTTTTTAAGTATGGCACGAAGCTTTTTTAATGCGGCAAATCGGCGATTCCTTACATTCCCGTCGGAAAGGTTAAGCATTTTTGCAATGGCGGCTATGGGGACATTTTTTATTGCAGACAAAATTACAATTTTTTGGTCTGTTTTCGACAGGATTTTCATGGCGTCAATGATTTTTTTGCCGTCAATCGATTCCTCCGTTTTTTCAAAGGCGGAGCTTGCGTCAAGGTCCTGTATCGTTTCGAGGATAGATACATCCGTTTGACAAATTTCGGAGTCCAAAGATGTTTCTCTTTTGAGGCGTCGGTTTATCTCTTTCAAAATATGATATTTGATGCAGTTTGACGCCCATGTGGTAAAACTGCAATTTTTTTTTGAGGCGTAAGTTGCCATTGCCCTTTCGATTCCCAGCCAAATCAAGGATAAAACCTCTCCTTTTTCCAACAGAGTCGGGGTTATGTATTTTTTGTATAAGACTTGCTGATTTACAATAAAATCTTCCAATATAATATAAAGCTCATCTTTTGTGAGTTTTCCTTCGGTTACTTGTTTTACAGCCTGTTCTATATTGTTCATTTTTCCTCCTTGTATCTTTTCAAGATACTAAAATTTTAACACACAAAAAGTATCGCGTCAAGATACTTTTTGTGGCTTTTTGTGGTAAAATGAGAGGGAAATTTTTAAAAACACTTGTAAAGGAGCAAAAAGTATGATATTATGATATTGTGATTGGTTTGTGCACGATTGTTTTGTGTATGGATTTATTGTTTTATAAAGAAGTAAGAGGTGGGTATATGAAAAAGGAAAGGTATAACGGAGAGGTTGTCAAAAAATTCGGCAGTATTCGTGAGATGATAAAAATGGCTGCCGAAGAAGACGGGCAGAAAGTCGGTTTCAGATTTAAGGAAAACGGAGAAATTCGGGATGTGTCTTTTTCCGAATTCAGAAATACGACTCTATACATAGGAACGGCTTTATACAGTAGGGGCCTTTCCAATCGGCACATTGCAATGCTGGGCGAAAACAGCTACAACTGGATTTGCGTATATTTAACCGTACTTCAAAGTGACGGCGTTTTTGTTCCGATTGACAAGGAACTAAAGGCAGAGCCTATGTGCCATGTTTTGAATGAAAGTGATACGGAGGTTTTGTTTTACACTAAACGGTTCGAGAGTTTTATTCGTGAAAACCGTGAAAATTTCTCGAAGATTACGACCTTTGTTGCCATAGACAAAGAAGAGGATGATGATGTTTCTTATTCCTTTAAGAAGCTTACGGAAAAGGGCAAAGAGCTCTATGAAAACGGTGAACACGGCTTCGAAAATATAACAAGCGACATCGGTAATATGCGTATGCTGGTTTATACATCGGGAACTACGGGGCTTGCAAAAGGCGTTATGCTTTCGGAGCATAATATTGTAAGCAGCATATATTACGGACTTCAGGTTTCAACTATATACGAAAGAGGGCTTTCGGTTCTTCCGTATAATCATACTTATGAAGCGATTCCGGGAATTTTGGTGTCAATTCACCATCGTTCAACCCTTTGCATAAACGAAAATCTTAAAACGGTTCTTAAAAATATGGTTTTGTATAAGCCACAGCACATTTATCTTGTTCCGGCTTTCGTTGAGGTGTTTTATCGAAAAATTTGGTCAACCGCAAAGCGCTCGGGCAAGGAAACCGGACTCAAATTTTTGATTAAGTTCAGTAATTTGTTGCGCAAAGTCGGTATAGATAAGCGTAAAAAATTCTTTAAGTCAATTCATGACAGCTTCGGCGGTGAGCTTCGCAAAATTGTTTGCGGCGGAGCGCCGTTGCGCAGAGAATTGGGCGATTTCTTTGATGCAATCGGAATAAGCCTTACCAACGGATACGGAATAACGGAGTGTTCGCCGCTGGTAAGCGTAAACCCCGATACCTTTAATGATTGCACGACCGTGGGCTTGCCGCTTCCTTGCTGTGAAATCAAGCTGGAGAATGTTACGGAAGACGGCGACGGGGAGATTTGCGTAAAAGGCGATGTGGTTATGATGGGATACTACAAGCAACCGGAAATTACCGCAGAGGTTTTAAGTGATGACGGCTGGTTCAGAACGGGAGATTACGGAAAAATCAACAAAGATGGACAGCTGGTTATTACGGGAAGAAAGAAAAACATTATTATTTTGGATAACGGCAAGAATATATTCCCCGAAGAAATCGAAGAATACATTATGAAAGTTCCGTATGTTGCGGAAGCGATTGTTTACGGAGTTAAAGATGACAAGGGTTATGAAACAAGCCTTGTCTGTCAGGTGTTTTTATCACAAGAGAAAATGTCGGAGTTGGGCATAGAAAACGGCGAAGAACAAGTCAAAGAGGATATAACTGCGGTTTGCCGTGAATTGCCCGTGTATAAGAGAGTGGGCAAAGTTGTGGTTCGCAGCGAAGAATTTGAAAAAACAACAACAAATAAAATTAAAAGAGATAAAATCGATACAACATTATAGAAAGAGGTTATTGTGATGAGTCATATGGAAGACAATGCAAATGAAAATTATCTTGTGGAGCTTATAGGAGATGACGGTGAAAAGGAGATGTTTGAGCATCTTGATACCGTTAAAGTCGGTGATGACCACTATGTAATCTGTGTTCCTTACATTGAAGAAGAAACAGATGAAATTGAAGAGGTTGTTATTCTTAAAATGGTTGAGGACCCCGAAAATCCGGACGGTTCACTTCTTCTTCCCGAAGACAATGAGGAAATTCTGGATAAGGCATACGACCTTTTTGTTGAGAGAAACCAAGACAGATTTGATTGGGCGGACTAATAATTCAGGGGCTGTAAAAAACGAGTGTTTTTACAGCTCCTTTTACAAAATGAGGAAGAGAAAGTGATTGGTATGAAAAAGGCGCTTATTGCAGGAAAAGATGAGAATATTTGCGGCAGCATATTAAGCTGTATTCATTGGGACACCTTAGGATACGAAACCGTTCATTTGGCAATCGGAGAAAAGATGGCGGTGTCGCTGATGAATGCTTACGATTATGATGTTTTCTGCGCAGAAATCAACGATTTTCCTTGGAAAAGATTATATGGGAAACTACAAGACTTATCGGGGAAAGTGGATTTGATTTTGCTGGGAGATGACACGGCGGAGAATATTAAAATGGCATTTGAAGCCAAGGCAACGGGCTTTGTTGCACTCGGCGAAAACAAAAAGGATAAGCTGACGAAAATTCTCGATGAAATACATCAAAGGCGGCAAATAGCGCAAAATATAGCACAATTTATAGACGGCTCTTCAGGAGAAGAGCAGATTCTTTATCAGCTTAACGGCAACAATGTGGTATATTTTGAAAATTTGTTTGCGGAATTGCTTAACTCTTCGGAGGATAAGGCGATTATAAAAGCGGTTTGCATTAAGCTGGGTGGCATAATATATGATTATCTGGAAAGCCGAGGCTTTAAAAATGTAGGACTTCAGCGAAGCGCAACTATACGAAAAATTAAGGAAATGCGCCGCATTTCGGATATTGTCAACTATGTTAAGGAGAGATATATAAATATATTCCAGTTTGAAGCAGAGAGAAATCAGGATTATTACTTTACATTAACCGAAGGAATAAAGGAATATATTTTAAACAATTATTCTGGAGAATCTCTGGGTGTTCCAAAAATTGCGGAGCGATTTCATTTTTCCGCCAATTATGTGAACGGTATTTTTAAAAGTCAAACCGGCGAAACTATTCCCAGCTTTATTTCAAATCTTCGGCTTAACAAAGCAAAGAACCTTTTGGCGGAAACGAAAATGCCGATAGGGGACATAGCGCTGGAGGTTGGCTATTCCAGGCTTACATATTTTTCGAGAATTTTCAAAAAGAAATATAATATTTCGCCTATGGAGTACAGAAATAAATTTTCTTCCAAAACATAAAATATCACAATAACATAAAAATATCACACAGGATAGTAG
>CAZTEA010000042.1:0-3185 GCA_964612315.1 uncultured Oscillospiraceae bacterium
GGTTTTTTATGGCAGTTTGAATTTTTTCTGCTATTTCGCTGTTTTTTATGCCGTTCCTTTCAGATTGATAGGCACGGCTGAGACTCATTATGTCGGAAAAGAGTGCGGTTGAATAATTTTCGAACTCAGTTCCTGATTTTTTTGCCACATGGTTTAAAATTTCGATTTCACGGTCTTTTTGCATAACGGGCAGATTGTTTTCCTTTTTATAATCGGCAACTTGTGCGGCAAGATTCATCCGTTTTATGAAAAGGTCAAGAATTTCATCGTTGATTTTGTCGATTTCTTCACGACATTGATTAAGATTCATAGCTTATCTCCTTAAATTAAAGAATAAAATCGGCAATTGCCGCAGCGGCGGCACTTTCCACGCAAGGCAAAGCCCTTTTTACAATACACGGGTCGTGGCGCCCGATAATTTCAAGGGTTTCCTCTGTCATATTTTTCAGGCTGACCGATTGTTGCGGCATTGAAATTGAGGGTGTCGGTTTAAAAGCCACTCGAAAGATTATTGGCATACCGGAAGAAATTCCGCCTAAAATTCCGCCGTGATTGTTGGTTTGTGTAACTATTTTTCCGTCCTCTACGGAAAAGGGGTCGTTGACTTGAGAGCCTCGCATTTTCGAGCCTTCAAAGCCTATACCGAACTCAATTCCTTTAACCGCACCGATACCGAATATCGTTTTGGCAATGGCGTTTTCCAAACCGTCAAATATGGGCATACCGACCCCGGCATTTATTCCGGTTACGGCACATTCGCAAATACCGCCGACAGAGTCTTTATTTTTTGCGGCATCGAGAATTTCCGCTTTCATTTCTTCCTTTGCCCTTTGCGAAAATACCGGAAAATCTTTATCCAAGCCGTGAAGCTGAGGTTTAACGGGGTCAAAGGGGGTATCGTATATATTTCCTATCGAATATATATGGCTCATAATTTTTATGCCTCTTCGATTTAACATTTGCATAAGGATTCCGCCGGCAACACAAAGAGGAGCGGTGAGACGCCCGGAAAAATGTCCGCCTCCTCGGAAATCCGAAAAGCCGCCGTATTTTACATATGCGGTATAATCGGCGTGACCGGGTCTCGGAATGTCGGAATTGTAATCCTTCGAGCGTGTGTTGTTGTTCCTTATAACTGCGCAAAGAGGCGCTCCCGTGGTGTATCCTTTAAAGATGCCCGATAAGAATTCAACTTCGTCGGCTTCTTTCCTCGGTGTTGAAAAAGGGTCGTTTCCCCCTTGTCTGCGCAGCATAAATTCACGAAGCTCTTCTTCGGAAATTTTTTCGCCGTGGGGAAGATTATCGATAACCACACCTATCCCTCCGCCGTGAGATTCGCCGAAAATTGAAATTTTAATTTTACTTCCTGTTTCAGATGACACGGGATATCCCTCCTGTTTTTTCAAAATGTTTTATAAAATCGGGGAAGGATTTATTTATTGCCTCCGCCTCTTTAATAATTACGTTGTTTTTGCAAATTGCCGAAGCCACCGCTCCTGCCATAACGATTCTGTGGTCATTGAAACTGCTTGATTCTCCGCCCATGAGCCTTCCCGCACCGAATACGGTTAAAGAATCTTCATCGGCAACTGCCCGACCTCCCAATGCGTTAATAAGCGACATTGTGGAGTCTATTCGGTCGCTTTCCTTAAGGCGAAGCCTTTTTGCGTTATATAAAATCGATTTTCCAATCGCACCGCAAGCGAGAACTGCCAAAACGGGGAATAAATCGGGGCATTGTGCCATATCCACCGAAATTGGATTTGCGTTTTTCTTCCTTACAATATATGTATTTTCCTTTTGTGATATATCAGCGCCGAATTGCTGAAGAATATCGATTATCTGTCGGTCGCTTTGCTTGGAATTGCTTTTAAGGTTTTGCGCTTCAATTTCTCCTCCGAGAGCCGCCGCTGCCATAAAGGGGGCAATGTTTGACCAATCTCCCTCAACCGTATATGTCTTGGGGCTGATATATTTTTGATTTCCCGGGATAAAATAGCCGTTTTTGGTTTTTTGAATTTTAATTCCGAATTCAGCTAAAGTTTGAACGGTCATATCCACATAAGACGAGGATTCCAAAGCAGTTGAAAGCTTAATTTCGCTGTCGTTTTCCAAATTCGGCAAAGCAAAAAGCAAACCGGAGATAAATTGAGAGCTTACATTGCCGGGAAGAGTGTAAACGCCGCCTTTTAAAGTCCCTGTTATGCTTAGAGGCAGGGTGCTTGAAGAAAAACTTGCACCGTTTGCCTCCATCGCTGTTTTTAAAGGAGACAGCGGTCTGGCGGAAAGTCTTCCCCGACCCTTAAAGGCGGGGGAGGAGGACATAACCGTTGCTACAGGTATCATAAAACGAAGGGTAGATCCGCTTTCGTTGCAATCGAGAACGGGTGCGATTGCTTTTCCCTTTATTGGGGTTACGGTTAAGGAGGTTGCACTTCTGAAAATTTTTGCACCGAGAGCTTCAAGGCATGAAATTGTTGCGTCGATGTCCAAAGAAACTTTGGTTAAATTGAAAACCGTTTCCGTGTCGGACATGGCGGCGGCAATCAAAGCTCTGTGTGCATCGGATTTTGAAGCAATTGCTTTTTCCGTTCCTTTTACCTCATTCCATATCATTCCGATATCCATAAAAATCTCCTTTTATGCGCTTATAAATTTTTCAAGGTCTTGTGTGCTGATTTTATGCAGAACACAATGTCCCAAAGTCTTAGGCAAAACCAATGTAATTCCGCTTGATGTTATTTTTTTGTCGTGCAGCATAACAGAAAGCAGGTCGCAGATTTTAAGGTCGGTTTCAAACGGAAGATTATTTTTTATTAAGGCATTTTTGATTTCTTGTGACCAATCCTTATCAGAAATACCGTTTTTGTATGCCGCCTTTGCTGCCATAACCATTCCTATTGCCACGGCTTTTCCGTGGCTTATTTGAAAGTCTGAGCATATTTCGATTGAATGTCCTATGGTGTGACCGAAGTTTAAAAGCTGACGCTCTCCCGTATCGTGTTCGTCACGCTTAACAACCTCCCCTTTAAGCTCTATACAGCGCTTGATTACTTCTTCAATTTGCGGCGTAAAATCCTTGCAAAGAGTATCAAAAAGATTTTTGTCGAAAATAACGCCGTATTTTATTGCTTCGGCAGTTCCGTCGGCAAAAATGTCGGGGGTTAATGTGCTTAAAAAGTCGG
>CAZTEA010000042.1:3195-8948 GCA_964612315.1 uncultured Oscillospiraceae bacterium
TCGGTATCGCAGATGACCGCTCTCGGCTGATAAAAAGCACCTGCCAAATTTTTTCCGGCTTTAAGATTTACACCTGTTTTTCCGCCGACAGATGAATCAATTGCAGAGAGAAATGTGGTCGGCATTTGGATAAAATCAATGCCACGGAGCATGGTGGCGGCGCAAAAGCCTGCCGTGTCTCCGACAATTCCGCCGCCGAGAGCCACAATGCAGTCGGAGCGGGAAATTCCGTTTTCTGCGGCAAATTCCAAAATATCGGAAACGGTTTTAAGATTTTTGTTTTCTTCTCCGTTTCGGAAAACAAATTTTAGGCAGTTTAAACCGCTGTCTTTTATGAGAGTACAGATTTTTTCGCCGTATAAAGTGTTAACATTATTGTCCGTTACAACAAGAACTGTCTTTGCTTTTGTTAAATTTTTGACGGCTTGGGGAAGATGTTGCGATACGCCGCTTCCCACAATGCACCGATAAGGACGGGCAACCCCGTCGATTGATATGCTGTTCATAATAATTTCTCTTTCTTTTCTCTGCCGTCTTTTAAAAGCCTTATAAGAGCTTCTCTGTCGTTTTTCAAAACGGCATCCTTGTAATCGGCAAGATTTTTTATTAAGGTTTCAATTTCAAAAACTAAATTTTCACGATTTTCCAGAAATAGCTCACTCCACATATATTCGTTTAAATATGCCACTCTTGTCATATCTTTAAAGCTGCCTGCGGAAAGACCCTCATGCCGTTGAGCTGTGGGAGATTTTATGTAAGCGCTGGATAAAACATGAGCCAGTTGTGATGTGTAAGCGATAATTTCGTCGTGTTCTTTCGGAGTTTTGATTGTTATTTGTCCAAATCCCATTTCCAAAAAGATAGCTTTGATTTTTTCAAGAGCCTCTTTATCCGTTCTTTCGTTAGGCGTTAAAATCATTGAAGCATTTTCAAAAGTTTTGGCGTCCGAATATTCAAAACCGATTTTTTCACGGCCTGCCATGGGGTGACCACCGATAAACACAAGATTGTGATTTTTTGCGATTTTTTCACATTTATCGCAAACCTCGGCCTTTGTGCCTCCGCAGTCCAAAACTACGGTTCCCTCCTTTAAGAGAGGGGCGATTCTGCCGAAAACTTCAATGGAATCCTTGGGATAAAGAACCAATATAATGATATCACACTCCGAGGGGTTTTGCAACGATAATTCACCTTCAATCGCACCGCTTTTTTTTGCGGCGGCAATAACAGACGGGTTTATATCGTATCCCAAAGGCGTATGCTCTGTGTTTTGTGAGATTGCTTTGGCGATTGAGCCGCCTATCAATCCGAGACCTATAACTCCTATTTTCATAGTGCGTTCTCCTTAAAATCCGGATACCAAATTGTGAATTTTCTTAACCTCGCCGGCAAGTTTTTTGAAATCGGCGGGAGTTAAAGACTGAGGACCGTCGCAAAGAGCGTGTTCCGGGTCGTTATGCACTTCTATTATAAGTCCGTTTGCTCCGGCTGCCGCTGCGGCGTAAGACATTGATGGAACCAATTTTGAAACACCTGTTGCGTGGCTGGGGTCAATAATAATCGGAAGATGAGTTGCGTTTTTGAGAACCGGAATTGCCGATAAATCCAGAGTATTTCGTGTTACCGTTTCGAAGGTTCTTATACCTCTTTCGCAAAGGATAACCTTTTCGTTGCCTCCTGCCATAATATATTCGGCGCTCATTAACAACTCGGAAATCGTGCTGGAAAGACCTCTCTTTAATAGAATAGGCTTGTCGGTTTTGCCCAATTCCTTTAAAAGCTCGAAGTTCTGCATATTTCGTGCACCCACTTGGATAACATCAACATCAGCAAAACAATCTATATGGGAAATGTCCATAATTTCGGTTACGATGGGAAGTCCTGTTTCCTTCTTTGCTTCAAGGAGGAGGTTAATGCCCTCTTGGCGAAGTCCTTGGAAGGCATAAGGGGAGGTTCTGGGCTTGAACGCACCGCCTCGAAGCATGGTTGCTCCCGCTTCTTTAACTGCCTTGGCTATGGAAACGATTTGCTCCTCGGATTCGACGGAGCAAGGACCGGCAATAAGGGTGAAATCCTTGCCGCCGACAGTTACGCCGCCTATGTCAAATGTAGAATCGAGCGGATGGAATTTTCTGTTTGCATTTTTGTAGGGCTCTTGAACTCGAATAACATCTTCAACTATTTCCAATGCCTTTATAAGGTCAATATCGAGAACAGAGGTATCACCGATGAGACCCATAACGGTTTGGTGCACACCTTTTGTGAAATGAATGTCAAGTCCTTGTTTTTTAATCCAATCCACCAAACTGTCAAGCTGGTGCTGTTCCGGTTTCTCTTTTAAAATTACTATCATAGCAAACTCTCCTTTAAAAATGTTTGTTTAATAAAAAATCCCCGCAGCGTATGCTGCGGGGTGTATCCTTATCGCTTTAATTTTTGGCGGTAATTACTTCGCAACAGTACGCAAAAAAGCCTTACGGTAAAAATAACCTGTAAAGCTAAAAAAGTAAAATGCAACTGTTGATTTAAGTAAGCTGTTCATAGAAATTACCTCTGTTTCAAAACTGATAAAATTATAGCACATCATTGTTTTCATGTCAAGAGAATTTGTAAAAAATTATAAATTTTTCACGGTGCGGGGTAAACTGACATGGTTTTTCGGTTGACAACAGGCGAGAAATATTATATAATTTACATTGATATTATTCGGAAGGAAAAAACAGATGAACAACTATCAGAAAAAAATACGAAATTTTTCGATTATAGCACATATTGACCATGGTAAATCCACTCTGGCAGACAGACTTTTGGAGCTTACGGGTGTGTTGACTCAGCGAGAAATGCAGGCTCAAATTCTTGATAATATGGAGCTGGAGCGTGAGCGTGGCATAACTATTAAGGCTCGTGCTGTTAAGCTTATATACAAGGCTAAGGATAACGAAGAGTATATTTTAAATCTTATCGATACTCCCGGTCATGTTGACTTTAATTATGAAGTGTCCAGAAGCCTTGCCGCTTGCGAGGGTGCAATTTTGGTTGTGGATGCGGCTCAGGGAATAGAGGCGCAGACTTTGGCAAACACATATCTTGCCTTGGAGCACGATTTGGAACTTGTGCCGGTTATAAACAAAATTGATTTACCCAGCGCCCAGCCGGAAGTTGTGCGCCGGGAAATCCAGGATACCATAGGAATAAATGCGGATAAAGCACCGCTTATTTCCGCCAAAAACGGGATAAATGTTGAGGAGGTTTTGGAGCGGATAGTTGAGCTTGTGCCGCCGCCGAACGGTGACATGGAAAAGCCGCTTAAAGCTTTGATTTTCGATTCTTATTACGACAGTTATAAGGGTGTTATTGTTTATGTTCGCATTATTGACGGCCAGCTGACCCCGGGAACTACCATTAAAATGATGGCAACGGGGGCGACATTTGATGTTGTGGAGGTGGGATATCTTCATCCCACGGGAATGCTTCCGTCCAATGAAATTAAAGCCGGTGAAGTGGGATTTATTGCGGCAAGCATAAAGAATGTTCAAGAAGTTCATGTGGGAGATACGGTAACAACCGCAGAGGGCGGCTCAACTGAGCCTCTTCCGGGCTATAAAGAGGTTAAGCCCATGGTGTATTGCGGAATTTATCCGTCTGACGGTGCAAGATACGATGACCTTAGAGATGCCCTTGAAAAGCTTCAGTTAAACGATGCGGCTTTGAGCTTTGAAGCGGAAACCTCTGTGGCGTTGGGTTTTGGTTTTCGGTGCGGTTTTTTGGGACTTTTGCATATGGAAATTATTCAAGAGCGTTTGGAGCGTGAATATAATCTTGATTTGGTAACAACGGCACCGTCTGTTGAATATAAGGTTATTAAAACGGATAAAACGGTTGAGAGTATTTCAAACCCCACCAATCTTCCCGAGGCGGGCGCTATAGATTATATGGAGGAGCCGATTGTTCGTGCGGATATTATGACTCCAAAGGAATATGTGGGAAGTATTATGGAGCTTTGTCAGGATAGGCGGGGAACTTATCTTGATATGGAATATCTTGATGAAAATCGAGTAACTTTAAAATATGATCTTCCGCTAAACGAAATAATTTATGACTTTTTCGATGCGCTTAAATCCAGAACAAGAGGCTATGCGTCCTTTGATTATGAATTTAAAGGGTATGTCCGTTCGGATTTGGTTAAGCTGGATATTTTGTTAAACGGAGATATGGTCGACGCTCTTTCCTTTATTGTTCATAAAGATAAGGCATACGGAAGAGGAAGAAGAATTGCGGAAAAGCTTAAGGAGTCAATTCCTCGCCAGCTTTTTGAAATTCCGATTCAGGCGGCTGTCGGCGGAAAAATTATTGCCAGAGAAACAGTTCGTGCCATGAGAAAAGATGTCTTGGCAAAGTGTTATGGCGGTGATATTACCAGAAAGAAGAAGCTTTTGGAAAAGCAGAAGGAAGGTAAGAAACGTATGCGTCAAGTGGGAACGGTTGAGGTTCCTCAGGAGGCGTTTATGTCTGTGTTGAAATTGGACTGATGAGGAGCTTTATTTATATATAAAAAATAAATGAAAGGATGAGAAAAATGAAAATTTTGGTTACGGGCGGCGCAGGCTACATAGGAAGCCATACTTGCGTTGAGCTTTTAAATGCGGGATATGATATTGCTGTTGTGGATAATCTTTCAAACAGCTGTGAAGAATCCCTTAAACGAGTGGAAGAAATAACGGGAAAATCCGTTAAGTTTTATAAGGAGGACTTGTGTGATTTAGAGGCTGTTGAGAGAATTTTTGCCGACGATAAATTTGATGCCGTTATTCATTTTGCGGTACTTAAGGCGGTTGGAGAGTCTGTTGCGATTCCCCTTTCTTATTATGAGAATAACATAGGAAGCACAATAAATCTTTGCAAAACAATGTCGAAATACGGCTGCAAAAAATTGGTTTTCAGTTCCTCGGCAACGGTATACGGCAACCCTCATACGGTTCCGATAACCGAGGATTTTCCGCTTCATTGCACAAATCCTTACGGAAGAACAAAGCTTATGATTGAAGAAATTCTTCGTGACCTTTATGTTTCCGACAATGATTGGGATATTGCACTTCTTCGCTATTTCAATCCTGTAGGCGCTCACAAAAGCGGAAAAATAGGCGAAGACCCCAAGGGTATTCCGAACAATTTAATGCCGTATATTACACAGGTTGCCGTGGGAAAACGCCCGTATCTTAATGTTTTTGGCGATGATTATGAAACTCCCGACGGCACAGGCGTTCGTGATTACATTCATGTTGTTGACCTTGCAATAGGTCACATTAAGGCTTTGGAAAAAATAAGCAATAAGGTTGGCGTTGTTACTTATAACCTTGGAACGGGCTGCGGTTACAGCGTTTTGGATATGGTTAAGGCTTTTTCGAAAGCTTGCGGACACGATGTGGCATATAAAATTGCGCCAAGACGCCCCGGTGACATTGCTCAATGTTATGCCGATCCCCAAAAGGCAAGAGAAGAGCTGGGATTTGAGGCAAAGAAGAGTCTTAATGATATGTGCGCCGACAGTTGGAGATGGCAAAGCAATAATCCCAACGGCTATACCGAATAAAAAGATAACGAAATTTAAACAGCGTCGAAACGCCAATGCGTTTTGGCGCTTTAATCTGTAAAAGGGTCGCTGTTTGGGGCTTTAAAGTTAAGTGTTGCAAAAGATGAAAAGGTGTGGTATAATGAATTTAATTGCAAAGCAATTAAATTCATCGATATAAATC
>CAZTEA010000043.1:0-8882 GCA_964612315.1 uncultured Oscillospiraceae bacterium
GAAATTACCAAAATATCGGAGGTGTTTTTATGAAAAAAAATTTGTTCTTTTTGGCATTGTTTCTTGCATTTGCCCTTGGCACAACAGTAATGGCAGACAGCTTTGCCACCGTTACGCTTTCATATCCCGAAGGGGATACGCTTTACAGCTCCAACTACGAAGTGCAAAAGCGTATTTTAATGCGCTATGCCGACGACAAAACACCGATTGCACTCTCCTCGTGTCACGACGGAAATGTTTATGCAAAAATCCCTCAGGAAAATCAATCAAGACCTGTTGAAGTTTTCATGTCCGATATTAAAGCTTTCACCGACGATAACGGTGAATACGAATTTTATATTATGCGCCAACTGTCATCCCGAGGAATTATCGAAGGGGATACCGAAGGGCGGGCAAATCCACTCTCAAACATCACAAGAGCGGAAGCGGCGGCAATCGTTATGCGCACCTTCGGGCTTGAAAGCAGTCCCGATGCCAATGCAATTGTAACTTTTAATGATGTTTCAAAGAACGATTGGTTTTACGGCGTTGTTATGTCCGCTTATAAAAACAGAATAATTACCGGGGATTCAAAAACCACCTTTTCACCCAACCGCCCCGTTTCAAACGAAGAAATGGTTTGTATGATTGCCAGAGCAATATGGTCTTGCGGGCTTCAAATCGAAAAGGTGGCAACTCTTGCGGATTTACAAGATATGAACATATATGATGCGGGCAAAGTTTCGCCTTGGGCATATAACGCTTACAAAACTCTTAATACCTTTACAATAGGCACTTGGGTTGAAAACGGTCAGCTCAATTCAGGCGGTGAACCCGAATACGCTTTTTATGCTGCACCGCAAGAATACACAACCCGTTTTAATGCCTGCAATGTCCTTTTCCGAGTATGCGACAATTATACTGTATATGCCACACCCACAGCCGTAGCATACGGATTTGACAAAGAAATGCCGATTATTGACGGCTCTACCTCGACATTCCCGTTTACTCAAGCGGTTTACCGCAATCTTTTCTATAACGGATATTACCACCCCGGCAAACCGGAGGCTCACAGCAAAAGTCACGCCGCTTATCAGCGTCTGATAAGCGGTGAAGTTGATATGCTTTTCGCTTCGGTTTATCCCGCAAGTGACATTTTGGAGCTCGCAAAGGAAAAAGGCGTTGAGTTGGAGCTTATTCCCATTGCTTACGACGCTATGATTTTCTTTACAAATGCTCAAAACAGCGCAACAGGGCTTACATCGGAACAGATAAGCAACATTTACGTGAACAACGCTTACAGAAACTGGAACGAAATCGGCGGTCCTGATGCACTTTTGTATCCTTATTGCCGAAACAACGACAGCGGAAGCCATGCTCAAATGGAACGCCACTTCTTAAACGGCAACGAAATAAACGAAAAAATCCGACAGGAAACCACATCTGTTACCATGTCCAATGTATTAACGGATGTTCTAAGTGCCCAAACCGATAACCCTTTGGGATACGGATTGGGATACAGCATTTATTATTACTTTAACAATATGGATTTGTTCTACAACACTCACACAACCCTTAAGCTTCTTGCAATTGACGGCGTCTATCCCACCGACGAAACTATCGCCTCCGGAAGCTATCCTCTTTCAAATAACACCTGCATCGTTATTCGTTCCGATGAAGAGGAAAATTCCCCCGCAAGAAAAATGATTGACTTTATGCTTTCCGACAAAGGGCAGGAATGCGTGGTTGAAGCAGGCTACGGGCCTTTAAAAAAATAAATAAACAAGAAAACACGGGCAAAATACTAAGTTTTGCCCGTACTTCTTTGTTTAAATCTCTGCGATCCGAAAACAAACGCTGTTACCATTGTTTCATAAGCCGCACAATTATTTAAGGAATTTCACTTTAGGACTTGCCATTATTCCCATAGGCTTGCAATTATATTCGTATTTAAAATTACTGTAGTCCTGTGTCAAATCATTTTCGCCCCAAGCATTACGCCTCCACGCATTCGGTCCGAACCAAGTCAACTTGTCATCGGTTTGATGAAGTGAACCGAAAGAATTATATCTTGTGCCGCAAAGAGTGATTTCCAGCTTATGTTTGCCTGGTTCCACATTCGGCACCGTAACGCTGTAAGGAGAATATGCAATAACACCGACCTCCTCTCCGTCCAAACGAACTTTCACAACTGCACCGACATAATTCGAAGTGCTGATGCGAACATCATAAACATCATCGGTTTCAAAACACATTTCATATGTGATATTTGCACCGTAAAACGGCATACCCTGCGGTACAATATCCCCAAAACCTATCACATCGCTTTTTTCAACAATTTTTTTGGTACATCCTTCGCATACAACATTAAAGTCACCCAAAATAAAACAATTTTCAACGCAAGTTCTTGTGCCGAAAGGATATGTTATCTCCAGAGTATTTTTGCCCTTTACGATTGACGGCAGCTTTATTTTACCGATAGATTTGTCGGTAAAATATCCGCAAGCGATATTAGGCACCTTCTGTCCGTTAAACACAATGTCACAGATACCAAAATCCTCTGTCGCAACATATGCTTCGCCAACCTCTATTTCACTTTCAAATTCATATTTCATTGTTACGAAATGGCATATTTCTTCCTTTTCGATTACCCACGGCTGGGTAGCATTGTTTATGAAATTAAGCCTGCTGCGACATATGTCGTTTATTTTCAGCGTTTCTTCTTTTTCGTTGTATTTCTCATTATCCAGCTTGTAATTTCCAACATCCAAAAGAAGTACATTTTCTTCGGAACGAGTGTATTTAACCTTTTCCAACCAATGAATGCTCTTATGGACTTTTTTGTTTTCCTTTTCGGAGAAATAAGACTTTTCGGTCGGCGGGCAAAGCTTAAGCAGCAAGCTGTCCAAAGTATAGAAAGTATAATATATTACGGTTTGTCCGTTCTTAATCTCGAAATCAACCTTTTTGATTTCACCGCTTATTGTATCATACAAAAGAGGAGTATATTCACCGTTTATTATAACTTGTCTCTTATATTCGGTTACAATATTTTTTGACACACCGCTACCTTGCCACTCTCGAGCCGTTTCTTCATGCATATGCGCAATGAAAAGCCAAGTTCCGTCAGTATCCTTTCTGGATTGATATATAAGATTATCACTTCTTGTTCCGTCTATATTTCTTATATCAACAAATCTTTCCGTCTCCAAAGCGTTTAAGAGCTGCGGCTTGCTGTGAGTAATCGTAATACAATCGTTGTATAAATCTTTAACCCTTTCAGAAGGAAAAGCGTCAATATATTTTGGTGCATCGCCTACAAAAATAATCTTTCCTCCGGCTTTACGGAATTTTTCAAGTATATCCACTGTTGTCGAACGCAGGGTTTCACAGCCCGAAATGACAACCGCCGAATATTCCATTTCACCGACACAAAGCTTATCCGAAATTTTTCCTATTTGCTCGGGTAATACCGACTCACATATGTAATCGAAATCCATAAGACCTGATAAAAGCCATCTATTCGTCTGCATAAACTGTTCATCCAGCATATTTCTTACATCTGCCGTACTTTCTTTCGGACCCCAATGAAGCCAATATGTTTCTATCGGGTGAATTACGGCAACCTTTACTATTGGCTTACCTCGTGTTAAGGCAGTATTCAATCTTGCATAATGATTTTCAATATATTTATATTCCTTATACCATGATGATTGATAGTTAATGGAAGCCGGATAATCTCTTTTCGCCTCGCCTTTCATCGACACCCACGAAAGATGAGGAACTCTCAGCGTAATTCCCATTGCGGCTTGCCAGTCCCCTTGGAATTTATGTCCTCTAAAATCATAATCCCAATTGGTCACCCCGTAAAGTTCTGACATTACGCCCTCTTTTCCGTCCTGGCGTGTAATTGATTGCGCTTGCTTTGCAGTTGTAAATTCTCGTTTATCGCAAAGGATATCTATCCCGGGAATACCGAAGTGCCGATAAAACCGCATGGTTTCACCCACACTCGCCGTTTGAGATGCAAGCGATTGCTCTTCAAGAACATGACCCGTAAAATATATTCCGTTTTTTCTGCACCAATTACCGTAATTTGCGGCAAAGGCATCGACAAATCTTTGGGTAATATGGTCATGATAATTATATCTCGCTACCGAAATTTTTCCATTCGGCAATTCCCAGAAAAGCTCCGGCAATTTTTCGAGAATCGAATATCCGTATTGATTTTTGAAAGTTTCATCAAAATCGAATGTCCACGGAAGACATATATCCCTGCGGTCCAATGCAAAATCCAAAGTCCCTTTGGACGAAAAGTTCGGTTCATCGGTAAAAATTGAAGGTATACTTTTTCCAAATTTGTCCCCCACATGATTTTTATAGGCTTCATGCGTAACTTCAATAAATTTGTCAACAGCTTCCTTTGAAAGTGTATCTAAATAGGTTTGATTATTGTACCATCCCGAGGGCTCCGTTACAAAAGAATATACATACCACCTTACCGCTCTTTCATCTTTTGAACACGAAATATCCTTAATATATTGATATTCTTCAAGCTCGCCCAAATCATTCAGCATAACATCATATGCACATACAAAATATGTTTTACCGGTATTTACTGCCTCCGCAAAATCAACAGCGCTTTCATCCGGAGTTACTGTAATTTTTATATTTCTTTGCGAATATTTTCTGTTTTTTGTAACAATACCGCCGGCAGCCCCTGACGGCCATCTGTCCTCGTCATATAAATATGCAAGCATATCCTCCTGCTCAGCTTTATCCACACAGGCTTTTACCAAATCAAAAAAATCTTCGCTTAAATACTCCGTTGCCATACCGGAACGAGAGTGCATATGAAATCCGCCGAAGCCCATTTTTTTGAGCTGCTCTATCTGCCAAAGCAATTCTTCTTTGTCCAGCTCGCAGTTCCACGCCCAAAACGGCGTACCCCTGTATTCGCTCGTGGGATTTTTAAATAAATCATCTTCTAAAATCTGTGATACATTTTTCTTATAAAGCATATGTTATCCTCCTAACATATTTTAAATATACTTCTTGACTTATTATATCTTTGGTGATACAATAAATCAATGGTTGTTTTTTTTAAATAGGGGGACGATTTTAATATGGTGGACTATAATGCGGCTTTAAACAAGGACGGCATCAGTTTGTTTGACTTTACGCAGCCTACTTGCGAATATCACTCGCATTATTTTTTTGAATTGGTATATGTTAAATCCGGAAAAATCATACATTATCTCGACGGTGAAAAATACATTATAAAGCAGGGCGATTATTTTATCATAGACATTCATACCAAACACCGATACGAACAGATAAATAATGAAGATGCAAAAATATGTAATTGTATTTTTTTGCCTGAAATGATTGACAAAACCTTGAAAAATTGCAAAAAATTTTCATATCTGATTGAAAATTATCTTATACGGTTTAACGAAAGCATTTTAAAATATAATCCGACCTCTTACATCTTTTGCGATAATGACGGCTCGATTTTATCGCTTATTGAGAAGTTGAAATCAGAGTCGCTGCAAAAAACTTACGGTTATTCGGAAATACTAAGATGCACCCTTATTGAAATGCTTATTGCCACAATGAGAAAAATAATAAATAACGATAAACTTCTCAATATGGAAAACATAACAAAACACATTATCAAATATATCGAAAAAAATTACGACAAAAAAGTCACCCTGTCCCACATAAGCTCGGAATTAAATTACAGTTTACCGTATATAAGTTCAAAATTCAAATCGGATACGGGATATACTTTTACCGAATATCTTCAAAAATACAGAATTGAACAAAGCTCAATTCTTCTTGCAAATACCGACAAAACCATCTTTGACATATCCTCTGCGGTAGGATATGATGACATTAAGTTTTTCGGAAAGCTTTTTAAAAAGTATATGTATGTAACTCCGACCGAATTTAGAAAATCAAATATGAATAAATAGTTTTGCTCTCTTTACAGCGCATAACCCTTAACATTTCAATACGGGACAGGGCTTTGTCGGGGAAGCCGACTGCGCTCATCTTTAAAAATTAAAGAACATTCCTTAATCGATAGCAGTCACTATTTGGTTGAAGCTTGAACTGCTTGAATTACAAAGCGAAACGACCAAGATGTTCTTGGTCGTTTCGCTTTTATTTATTTTTTAAATATAAACCTTAAAACATCGCCTATATGCTTTGCCATATGATAAAATCCCACATCGTTCGGATGACAGCAATCCAAGGTGCAATCCATTCTGTTGACCTCGGCAAAAATCGCCGCTCCGTCAACAAAATGCAAATTTTTATCGCCGTTGTTTATGCCTTTCACATAAGTTTCCATTACCGCACTTCTGCGAAGAACATCTTCATACAATTCATGCCTGAAATTCGGTCTTGACACCAAAATTATCGGCAGGTCGGGTTTTGCCGCCCTCATTGCCTCATAGCACCTAAAATGGGTTTCTCTAAGATGCTCCACCGTCGGCGCATTATAATCATAATCGCAAACAAACGCCGAAACATTAAGGCTTTTCATATAGTCCAGCATAGTCTCCTCGCCCTTGGCACTTCCGGAAAATCCCAAATTTATGTAATCCATATCAAGCTCTCTTGACAAAATACTCTGATAACACTTGCCGGGTCTTGACGCACAAGCCCCTTGGGTTATGGACGAGCCGTAAAACAAAACAGGCTTATCAATTGAATACGCCGCCGCTTCCTTTAAAGTCGAGCCGTCCAAAATACCGACCTCAAGAGCTTTAACACCGTTATATAAAGGAAAATTTATTGTTATATCCCGTTGCTTTTTATCGGCAAAGTTAATCTCTCTTTCATATTCAGTCTCGCCCCCCGTGGGAGGCGCAAATATTCCGCCGAATTCCTCTTTCCCATCGGAAACTCCGTATATATCAAAACCGAAAATTCCAACGGGGCTCATATGTCCCATAGGCTGACAACCGTCCAGCTTCACCTTAACAACAATCTTCTCCGAATCGGTGGAAAATCTTACTCTTCCCCCCGCAGTTGCCTTGGAAAGATTATAAATTCCTTCATTTACCGCCAAAGCCGCTTCCTTCGGCATTCTTGCAAAGCCGTCTTCTTCCGCCAAAAGTCCGTGAATTTTAAACGGTTTTTGCTTCACATCATACATAAGCAAAGTTTCTCCCTCTCGAAGTACGGGAGTTGCCATGCTTCTCGCCAAATCTTTATCTATTTCCAATGTTTTAATTCCCATTATTATCACCTCTGCAGAATTTTAACACTCTTTGCCCATCCTGTCAACAACTTGTTTTCAAATCGTTAATTATGACCTTTGTTTTATAAAAAAGTGATACGGAAAACAATGTTTCCGCATCACTTTTTTATACATATCTTTTAACGATATCATCAATTTCGTCATCGCTCTCGGGAAGCGAAACACCATTTATTATTTTCCAATATTCCGTATGTTCGCTCACACCGCCGCTTTCCACCGTTTTAAGCTCACCCAAGCTTTCAATTTCAAGAAAAGCTCCACAGGTATAAGACTCAAAATTCATACCTCCGTCGGGATAATTTCCGCCTTCAACAATGTCAAACTTTTTCACAAACAAGTCGCCCTTATTAAAATACAAAGCATAGCCTGCATCGCTGTCTGTTCCGAATTTAAACGACTGAGCAATATTTTCGTCCTGACGAAGCCTAATATATTTGCTTCCCCAGTTAACTCTTTCATCCGCCATATCGGAATAATCCCAAAGGGCAATAAGACGATTATTCAAAAGTCCGCCCTTGCGCTTTGCCTGAGGAATAATCTCCACACCGCCTTTATCGGCAACACTTATGCACCACACGGCAAACTCCGTTGGCCACGCCCCGCAGTTTCTCCAGCGATTTACAACCTTAACTTCATTATCACCGATTACGGTTATATCAAATTCAGGCTGAAGATTTGTCCATTTTTGAACGGGAGCGATAATTCTTGCACCGCCCTCGATTTTCTCGTAAATACTGCTACATTGAGGATAATAACTTCTCGGCAACGCCTCGGGTGCCGCCCAAAGCCTGTGACCGCCGACCGTCGCCCATACGCCCATCTCCTCGCCGTACTTCTCGGCATACACATCTTTTTTTGCGTTATGGTTAATCGTAAGTCGGTCATCCTCAAAGAATACATTCTCTCCTCCTACCGAAGAAAATCGAATTATTCTCGGTCCGATTTCCAAAGTCACCGTAACTTCAATCTTGCCGTTGCTTATTCGCAGGCATTTCCCAAATTTTTTATAGCTTATTTCTTCTAAATTTATCATAGTGTCAGTTGGCTTCGATTAAACCGTAATTGCCATCCTTTCTTTTATATACAATATTTGTTTCCATAGTCTCCGGATTTGCAAAAACGAAGAAATCATGTCCCAGCATATTCATTTGAAGAACCGCTTCCTCTGCCGACATCGGTTTTGAAACAAATCTTTTTCTTCTTATTATATTAAATTCTTTTTCTTCTTCTACCTCCGACGGAGTATCAACTACCGGCATATAATTTTCAAAGGCACTACCCTTTAAGCTTTTTTCCAAACGAGTTTTATTTTTCCGTATTTGTCTGTCAAGATTTTCAAGGCAAATATCAGCCGCAACCAAAAGGTCTTCGTTTCTCGCCTCTCCACGAATGAAAAATCCTTTGTAGGAAATTGTTATTTCAAGCACCATTTGATTTCTCTGCTGAGAAACAACAATCTTACATTCATCACTTTCGCCGAAAAACTTGTCGATTTTGCGCACCTTCGCCAAAAGTTTTTCTTTCGAGTTGTCAGCCAATTCAATCTGTTTGCAAATTACATTGTAAGTCATACTTATGCCTCCGTTTCTGATTGTTTTAGGGATTTCACCCTATGTATATTATACAATAT
>CAZTEA010000044.1:0-8770 GCA_964612315.1 uncultured Oscillospiraceae bacterium
TACGAATAAAGGGCGAGAATGCTTCGCTCAAGCTTATTCATAATATTTTTACTGGGAGCTTTTAAAATCATATCTTCGGTAAATCCGACAGGAAGGCTTCTGTTTGAAACCAACACCTTCTTGAAAGAGTCAAGATGCTCTTTTGTCGGCAGAAAACCGAATGTAAGAAGAAAAGCAACTTCTTCAAAACCGAAACGGTCTTCGGCAATGCAATGATCCACAATGTCTTTAACGCTGATTCCTCGATAACGCAAAGAACCCTCAACGGGAACACGGTTACCCTCATCCATAATGTATCCGTGCACCTCACCGATTGCGGTAAGTCCTGCCAAAACCCCTGTTCCGTCGGCGTTTCGCAGTCCTCTTTTTACATTATAATCGCTGTAGCAATGGACGGGAATATCATCGAAATGCTTTTGACCGTCAAAAATCATTTGAAGATATTCGTTAAACTTTGATTCCACCCAAATACACGCCCTTTCCGTAAGTTATAGTCATATCAATTATAAATGATACACTATTTTTATGCAAAAGTCAAGAAATTGCCTTTCGAATAGGGAATTTTCGTCGATAAATCCAAAAAAGCCGTATATTTTTAAAAAATTTTAATAAATTTATGAAAAGCTATTGCTTTTTTTTTCGGTATATCGTATAATGAACTGACTGTTTAATTTAATTAAATGAAAAGTTTTGTAATACCAAACTTAATAAAACGAAAGTTTAGTATAGCTAAAAAGGTGATGAAATATGGATATCGGCAGTAAAATTAAAAGACTGCGACGAAAAAAACAGCTTACATTGGAAGATGTTGCAAACAGGTGCGAGCTTTCAAAGGGATTTCTGTCTCAGGTGGAGAATAACCTTTCCTCTCCGTCCATAACCACATTGGAGGACATTTTGGAGGTTTTGGGGTCTTCGCTTTCTGAATTTTTTGCGGAGGATGAACCAGAGGAAGGCGTGGAGGTTTATGCCGGCAACGATTATTTTGAAAATGCACGGGAGGAATATACGATTTCTTATCTGGTTCCCAATGCGCAAAAAAATCGTATGGAGCCGATTCATTTGACACTTAAGCCAAAGGGAAGCTCTGAGGTTGTTCCGCCCCACGACGGAGAGGATTTTGGCTATGTTTTAAAGGGCGAAATAACGGTTGTTTACGGCGAAGAAAAGTTTTATGCAAAAGAGGGGGATTCCTTCTATATTTATTGCAATGAAAATTATTTTTTACATAACGGCGGCAATGATGAGGCGAAAATTATTTGGGTGTCCTCACCGCCATATTTTTAAAGAAGGAAGGGTTATCGAATGAAAAATAACGATGTTTGTATTATCGAGCTTAAAGGTCTTACCAAAACCTTTGATGACCAGCAGGTTTTAAAGGGCATTGACCTTAAAATATACGAAAATGAATTTTTGACTCTTTTGGGTCCGTCGGGCTGCGGGAAAACCACAACCTTGCGTATTATAGCGGGCTTTGAAGACCCCGATATGGGTGAAGTTTTGTTTAACGGGGTGGAGGTTTCGCAAATTCCTCCATATAAAAGAGAGGTAAACACCGTTTTCCAAAAATATGCTCTTTTTCCCCATTTGAATGTTTTTGATAACATTGCTTTTGGGCTTAACCTTAAAAAGATGCCGAAGGATGTAATCGAGCAGAAGGTAAGCCGTATGCTGTCTTTGGTGGGACTTGCCGGCTTTGAAAACAGGGATGTAACATCTTTGTCCGGAGGTCAGCAGCAAAGAGTTGCCATTGCAAGAGCTTTGGTAAACGAGCCAAAAGTGCTTCTTTTGGATGAGCCCTTGGGTGCTCTTGATGCACGGCTTCGAAAAGAGATGCAGACAGAGCTTATGAAAATCCGTCAGGAGGTTGGTATAACCTTTATTTATGTCACTCACGATCAGGAGGAGGCTCTTTCGATGTCCGACACGGTGGTGGTTATGAAAGACGGGGAAATTCAGCAGATAGGAACGCCGACGGATATTTACAATGAGCCGGAAAACCGTTTTGTGGCATCATTTATCGGTGAATCAAATATAATCGAGGGCAATATGATTGAGGACTGCTTGGTAAGCTTTGACGGCTTTGAATTTGAGTGTGTTGACAAAGGCTTTAAGCCCAACGAGGAAATAGAGGTTGTTCTCCGCCCGGAGGATATCGATATTATTGCGGAGGATTATGAAAACAAAACCAAGCTTCACGGAGTTGTTTCGTCGGTAGTATTTAAGGGTGTTCATTACGAAATTATGGTAAAGACGGACAGGAGAGAATATAAAATTCATACCACGGACTATTTTGAGCCGGGGCTGGGAGTCGGTCTTACTTTCGGACCTGAGGATATTCATGTTATGTATACAATGGGGTGGACGATATGAAGTATTACAAGCATCTTATTCTGCCGTATCTTATATGGATTGGATTGATTATAGGAATTCCCCTTTTAATGATTGTGATATATGCGTTTACTACAGGCGGAAATGAGGTTTTGACAGTTTCCTTTACTTTGGAGAATTTTAAAAATCTTTTAAGCGAAACCTATGTTCGTGTATTTTGGAATTCTTTGCGAGTGGGCATTATAACGGTTTTGGTTTGCCTTGTTTTGGGATATATAATGGCTTATATAATTGCCAAATTTTCAGAGAAGGTGCAATCTATACTTATTCTTATGGTAACCATTCCAATGTGGATAAATATGCTCCTTAGAACCTATGCGTGGACAAATATTTTATCGGATAACGGATTGCTGAATTCCTTGCTCACCTTTTTGGGTTTTGAGCCGGTTCATCTGATGTATACGGATTTTGCGGTAATTTTGGGTTTGGTATGCGACTTTCTTCCGTTTATGATAATACCGATTCATACATGTTTGTCCAAAATGGATAAATCTCTTATCGAAGCGGCTCACGATTTGGGGGCAAATCAATTTCAGACCTTTAAAAGGGTTATTTTTAAGCTTTCTCTTCCGGGCGTTATCAACGGAATAATTATGGTATTTCTTTTATCCATATCAAGCTTTGTAATTCCCAAATTTTTGGGAGGAGCCAATTATATGATGGTTGGAACGCTTATCGAAAACCAGTTTATTTCCGTGGGAGACTGGAACTTCGGAAGTGCAATATCCCTTGTTTTGGCGGTAATTATGCTTATTGCAATCAAGCTTACGGAAAAGTTTGATAAGGCTGAAGATTAAATAGAAAAGCGGAAGAGGATTCTGCGTGTGAGGTTAATAATATGAAACGAATTTCAAAACTTTCATCTTGGGTATACATAGTTTTGTGTTTTGCACTTTTCTATTTGCCGATTTTGGTAACGGTGATATTTTCTTTCAATGATTCAAAGTCGCTGACTAACTTTACGGGCTTTTCCATGCGCTGGTACGGGGAGCTGATAAGCAGTTCGGAAATTATGTCGGCAGTATATGTGTCTCTTTCCATTGCGGTAATTGCTACCGCCGTTTCTACGGCTCTCGGAACAATAACCGCAATAGGTCTTTCCAAGTGCCGTAAGGTGCTGAGAGATTGGACTCTTAATATGAACAATATTCCCATGATGACACCGGATATTGTTATGGCTGTGGGAATGATGATATTGTTTTCGGCTCTTTCGATAGATAAAGGCTATATGACCATGCTTTTGGCACATATTTGCTTTTGTACGCCGTATGTTATCACATCGGTTTATCCGAAGGTGCGTGCTTTGGATGTAAATATTGCCAATGCGGCAATGGATCTTGGTGCAACACCGTGGCAGGCTCTTTGGAAGGTTATAATACCGATGATTAAGCCCGGTATATACGCCGGGGTTCTTTTGGCGTTTACAATGTCCATAGATGATTTTGTTATTTCTTATTTTGTAACGGGCAACGGCGTTAAAAATATTTCAATCGTGGTTTACAATATGACAAAGAGAATAAATCCCACGATGAATGCCCTGTCAACCATTTTGATTGTTGCGATAATTTTAATTGCGGTGGTTGTTAATATTGCACCTAAGCTGAAAAAAAGCGGAAAACCGAGGCATACGGGCAAAATTGCGGGCATACTCGGCATAGTTTTACTGATAAGCGTGCTTGTTTTCTCTTACCGCAACGGCGGTGGAAAAAATGTACTTAAAATTTATAATGCCGGTGAATATATAGACGAAGCTTTGGTTTCGGAGTTTGAAGAAAAATATAACTGTGAAGTTATTTACGATACCTTTGATTCCAACGAGTCTATGTATACGAAAATAAATTCCGGCGAAACTTACGATATTATCGTTCCGTCGGATTATATGATTGAAAGGCTTATCAAAGAGGAGAGGGTTCAGCCAATAGATTGGTCGAAAATTTCCAACAAGGATAAAATTATGGATAGCGTTTTGGATAAGGAATGCGACAGAGGCAATAAATATTCCGTGCCGTATTTCTGGGGAAGCGTGGGGATTTTGTACGACAACACCAAAGTCGACGAAGCTGACCTTAAGGACGGATGGGAAATTCTTTGCAATCCAAAATATAAAGGACAAATATATATGTATGATTCGGAAAGAGATTCCTTTATGATTGCCCTTAAGGCTTTGGGCTATTCTTTGAATACAACGGATACGAAAGAAATTGATAAAGCCTACGAATGGCTTCTTAAGCAGAGTGAGGTAATGGAGCCCATATATGTCGGAGATGAAGTAATCGACAATATGATTAAAGGAAATAAGTCAATGGCGGTTGTATATTCGGGAGATGCATCATATATTATAACAGAGAACCCCAAGATGGTATATTTTGAACCGCCGGAGGGGACAAACATTTGGTATGACGGTATGGTTATAACCAATGAATGTGATAATGTCGAGCTTGCGCATAAGTTTATTGATTTTATGCTGCAAAAGGATATTGCTTTAAGAAACACGGAAAAAGTCGGCTACAGCGCTGTGGTTGAGTCTGTGTATGAAGAAATGCGGCAAACCTCTTACAACGGGGTGTCGGCATACACACCGAGAATCGGAGGCGAAAAGGACGAGGTTTTCAGATATCAGGAAAGCAAAATCAAAAAGTATTACGCAAAGTTGTGGACAAAGGTTAAATCCAGCGGCAATTAGTGTTTTACGGGAGGAGCGGAAATGAAAAGAAGTATTTTAAAATTTACTGCGGTTGTGATATGTATGGCGATTATGCTTGGTATGGCGGCGGAAAATTTAATGCCTCGCCCCGTGGAGGCGAAGGAACAAGCTCTTTTGGAAATGAGAGGGGTTTGGGTTGCCACAATTTACGGGCTTGATTTTCCGTCGGGATACACAACAGACGATACAGAGCTTAGAAAAAAGATTGACGCGGTTATGGATAACTGCCTTAAATGCGGCTTTAATACGGTGTTTTTTCAGGTTCGTCCCGCCTCGGACGCTTTTTACAAGTCAGAGATTTTTCCGTGGTCAAAATATTTAACGGGGGAGCAAGGAAAAGCTCCGAAAAACGATTTTGATCCTTTGGAATATGCAATTTCGGCGGCACATCAGCGGAAATTGGAGCTTCATGCGTGGATCAATCCGTTCAGAGTTACGGTGTCCGCCGGGGATAACAACTCTCTTTCTTCCGATAATCCGGCTGTCCTTCACAGCGAATATACAGCCTTGGGTGCTGACGGAAAAATTTATTATAATCCCGCAATACCCGAAGCGAGGAATCTGATTGTTGACGGAGCGGTTGAAATTGTAAAAAATTACGCTGTGGACGGGATACATATTGATGATTACTTTTATCCGAACGGCGGACTTGATGATAGCCGAGAATACAGCCGATACGGCGGAGAGCTTTCACTTGAGGATTGGCGAAGAAATAATGTGACGGAGCTGATACGAGCTCTTGACGGCGCAATTCATCGAGAAAGAAGCGATGCTTTGTTCAGCGTAAGCCCCTCCGGTATTTGGGCAAATCAAAAGAATAATCAAAACGGCTCGGACACCGGCGGAACGGAAAGCTACAGCAAAAGCTATGCGGATTCAAGGCTTTGGGTTAAAGAGGAGCTTGTGGATTGCATAATTCCGCAGATATATTGGGAGCGAGGGCATTCTATTGCGGATTTTACCACCCTTGCAGATTGGTGGTGTGACGCCGTAAAAGGGACAGATGTTAAGCTTTGCGTTGGAATTGCAGCGTATAAAGCAAATGACACAGCGGACAGAGAAAGTCCGTGGTATGAAGAAAAAGGCGTTGAGGAGATGAAATCACAGGTCGAATATTGCCGAAAAAAGGGGATATACGGATACTCAATGTATCGCTACGGAAGCGTTGCGAAAAATCAGAGTCTTTCGGAAATGGCGGCAACGGTGAATATGCCAAATGGCGGAAATGCGGAGCTTTTCCAAGATATAAATGAATTTTTGTGGGCAAAGAATGCCATAGAAGCTCTTTATGAGAAAAATATCATAAAGGGTATGGGAAACGGTTATTTTGGCGGCGGAGAGCCGGTTAGCCGAGCGGATTTTACCGTGATGATGGTGAGAGTGGTGGGCAAAACGACTGATTTTACGGAAAATTTTTCCGATGTAAAATTGGATGATTACTTTTTTAACGAAGTGGGAATTGCCAAAGATCTGGGCTATACGGAAGGTATGGGCGCAAATCTTTTTATGCCGAGAAGTGTCATTTCACGGCAGGATTTGGCAACTATGGTGTATCGTATTTTAAAGGCGGAGAATGCTATAGCCGAGGGTAAGTGGAGCGATACTTTGTTTGCCGACGGCGATGAAATTTCATCTTATGCAAAAGAGGCTGTTGCGGCACTTTCTCGGGAAGGTATTATAAGCGGATATGAAGATAAAACCTTTAAACCGCAACAAAGTGCAACCAGGGCGGAAACGGCGGTTATGATTTATAAAGCGGAAAAGCTTTTAAGCAATTGAGGTTTAACAAAGAGATGACGAGGAAGTTACAAAAATATGACAATTCCCATTATCAACAGAGTTATCCACAGGGTTTTGCCCTATAAAAGGGGAAAAACCGAGGTTATCCTCAAAATCACCCGTTCTTTTGTCAACATCTTGCGTAATATATTATTTTGTGTTAAAATAAAGAAAAATCGGATGACGGGAGATTAAGTATGGTTTTGGGAATAGATTTCGGTGACAGCAGAACAGGCTTTGCCGCAAGCGATAAGCTGGAATTTTTGGCATCGACATTGGAAACTTTTAAAGAGAAGAATATGAAAAAAGTGGCTCTTCGTGCCGCATATTGGGCGGAAGAAATCAAAGCGGACAAAATTGTTTTGGGATATCCGAAAAATATGAACGGAACGGTGGGCGAAAGAGGTAAAAAGTCAAAAAAATTGGCGGCGGAAATTCAAACGCTTACAAATATCCACGTTATTTTGTGGGACGAAAGGCTGACAACGGTTTCCGCTCATAATCTTATGAACGAAACCAATGTAAGAGGTAAAAAACGAAAGGAAAGCGTGGATAAGATTGCTGCGGCGTTTATACTTCAGTCTTATCTGGACAGCCGAAAAAATGTATAACAATCCTTTTCCTTATTCTTTCGACAATAAAAGATATCACACTTTAAATTATTATTTGAAATCAAAGTACGGCACAAGAGTTATGCGGGCGTCCCTTGACGGCGGATTTTCCTGCCCCAATATAGACGGTAAATGCTCTGTGGGCGGCTGTACCTATTGCACAAGCGGAGCATCGGAATTTACCCGAAAGGGGAGCATTACCGAGCAAATTCGGGAAGAAAAGCGGCGAATATACAAAAAGTTTGGGAAAGTACCTATTATCGCTTACTTTCAGGCACATACCAATACTTATGCGTCGATTGAGGTTTTAGAGGAAAGGTTCAATGAGGCTCTTGCTTGCTCAGGAGTTGTGGGACTTAATATTGCAACCCGAGGGGACTGCCTGGAGGAGGAAACGGTGGCTTATCTCAAAGCGCTTTCGAAGAGGACGGATTTAACCGTGGAAGTGGGACTTCAAACGGTCAATGATGAAATTGCGAGAAAGTGCAATCGAGGACATAACTACAGCGTTTTTGAACAAGCTTTTAAAAGACTTAAGGAAGCACAAATTCGAGTGTGTGTTCATATTATCAACGGTCTTTACGAAGAAACGACGGAGGATATGATAAAAACCGCAAAAACTGTGGGCGAGCTTTGTCCCGACGGAATAAAAATTCATTTGCTTCACATAATGCGGGGAACGGTTATGGAAAAGGAATACGAGGACGGCAAAATAGCGCCTATGAGCTATGAGGATTACATAAAAACCGTTTGCAATCAGCTTCGATATCTTCCTTCTAAATGCGTTATCGAGCGAATAACGGGAGACGGTTCAAAGGAAAAACTTGTTGCCCCGAAATGGAGTGTTGATAAAATTCGTGTTCTGGGCGGAATTGACAAATATATGGCTGATAACAACCTGTATCAGGGGGATTTGTTCAAGAAATTATAAAAAATCGTAAAAATTTTCAAAAAAGGCTTGCAAAATTTTGAAATATGTGATAGAATAATTCTTGCATTGATTTGCCGGTGTGGTGGAATTGGCAGACGCGCTGGACTCAAAATCCTGTGGTAGTGATACCGTATCGGTTCGACCCCGATCAGCGGCACCATTGTTTAAGAAGTTTTCATTTTGAGAACTTCTTTTCTTTTATCCACATTTAAATACGCAAAACAAAGGCTGCGAATTTGATTTTTTTTGCAGCCTTTGTTTTTTATAAAATTCGATTTCTGATATTTGATATACTATCTTTTTATTTCAAATTCACAGTTTTTTGCTGAAATTCCGTAAATCTCGGTATAAGCG
>CAZTEA010000045.1:0-8732 GCA_964612315.1 uncultured Oscillospiraceae bacterium
GTGGGACACAAAATATATAAGGTAAGATTTTGAGGCTTATGCTATTAAAAGGCTGATTTTTCGGCGAGGGTTACAGGGCGGCGAGATGTTTCGTAAAATTTGTAAATAGGGGTTGACAAATGGGGAAAAGTGTGGTACAATAAACAAAGATTTTTCGGGAGGCGAATTAAGATGAAGTTTTTTAATGATTCACATTCAAAAAGTTCATCAAAAGATGCAATGACTGTTGCACCTTGTTTTCGTAATGCCGGAAACTCTGATAATAGCGTTGTATTTGCAGACATTGTTTTTTCAATGTCTGTTTTTTTATGCTTGCTTGCAGCTATTTGCGCCATTAACATTTTGGGCATTATCGGCATTATTATTCTAAGCCTAATTATATGCAAGAAAAATGTTTGGAAAAAGCGAACGGTTTGTCAGGCTATTTAATGAAATAGGATTGAAAGTTGCGGTTTTGCTTTTTCGGCAGAACCGTTTTTATTTTTTAAGAAAGGCATAACGGAGAGTGGGACTATGAAGATTATTGATTTTCACGCACATATATATCCCGAAAAAATTGCTCAAAAGGCAGTTGAAAGCGTGGGCGATTTTTACGGCATTCAAATGAACGGCGGCGGCACGGCGCAAACTCTTGTTACCGAGGGTGAAAAGTGCGGAATAGACGGTTATGTTGTTCATTCCGTGGCGGTTACGGCAAGCCGTGTTGAGGCAATTAACGATTATATCGCATCGGAGTGCAAGGAGCATAATAATTTTTACGGCTTCGGCACAATTCATGCGGATTTTGAAGACAAAATTGCCGAAGTGGAGAGGGCAAGGGCTCTTGGACTTCGGGGTGTTAAAATTCATCCCGACACTCAGATGTTTAATATGGACGATGAGAGAATGTTTGAGCTTTATGATTATCTTTCGCAAGAGGATATTCCTCTGCTTATCCATTGCGGTGACTACAGATATGACTACTCTCACCCGAGACGGCTTAAAAAAATTCTCAACGAATTTAAAAAGCTTACCGTAATCGGTGCGCATTTCGGCGGTTGGTCGATGTGTGATTACGCTTATGAATACCTATGTGATGAAAGGTGCTTTGTGGATACTTCAAGTTCTTTTTGGATGCTTGGAATGAAGCGTGCCAGGGAGCTTATACGACTATATGGGGCGGAGCGTGTTGTTTTTGGAACGGACTTTCCCATGTGGAGCGTATGTGAGGAGCTTGAAAGATTTATGAGTATGAATTTAACAGACGAGGAAAATCATCTGATACTTCATAAAAATGCAGAAAGAATTTTAAAATTATAGAGGTGTAAAAATGACTGAAATTGCTATATCGGATATTACTTTAAGAGAAGAAGGAAAGCAGGGTGGCTACACCCTCAGCTTTAAGGAAAAAATTGAAATCGCAAAAACTTTGGATAAGCTTAATGTGGATGTTATCGAAACCGCTCCCATTAAGAACGGGAAGACTGATGTTTTGTATCTTCATTCCATCGCTCCGCTTATTCGAAACAGCGTAATCTCTTGCCCGGTTGGGCTTGACTGTGAATCGGTTGAGAAAACCTATGAGGCTCTTTGCGGCGCAAAATCGCCGAGACTTCATGTTATGGTTCCCGTTTCAACGGTTCAGATGGAGTACATTTGCGGCAAAAAGCCGAATGCTATGATAGCAACCGTGGAGGAAATTGTTACAAAATGTGCCTCCCTTTGCCCCGATGTTGAGGTTTCCTTTTTGGACGCAACAAGAGCCGAGGCGGACTTTTTGGCTCTCGTTACGGAAACCGCAATAAATTGCGGAGCGAAAACAATTACCGTTTGTGACAGTGCAGGGGAAATGCTTCCTGCCGAGTTTGAGGAATTTTTAACAGCGCTTTACGAAAAAGTGCCGAAAATGAAAGAGGTTAAAGTTTCCGTTGAATGTTCGGATTCTTTGAATATGGCAACCGCTTGCGCACTTTCCTGTATCAGACACGGAGTGACTCAGGTTAAGACTTCGGTTATTTCCAAAGAATATCCCCGTCTCAGCGCTGTGGCTCATGTTTTCAGAGAAAAGGGCGACGCTTTGGGAGTTACAACGGAGATAAATATGGCTGTTTTAGACAATTCCGTTCAGAAAATCAAAAATATGATTTGCGGAACAGGCTATTCGGCATTCAGCGGCGGCACAAATGCCTTGGCTGCTGAGGAAACCGTGCTTTCCGATAAAGATGGTCTTGAAACCGTTAAATTGGCGGTTAAAAAGCTTGGCTACGAGCTTTCAGAAGAGGATATGAGCAATGTTTTTGAGGAATTTTCGAAGATTTCCAAGAGCAAAAAAGTGGGTTCGAAGGAGCTTGATGCCATTGTGGCATCTGTTGCGATGCAGGTTGTTCCCACTTACACACTTAAAAGCTATGTTATAAACAACGGAAATGTTATAACCCCCACGGCGAATATTTCTCTTGAGAGAAATGGGGAGGTTCTTCAAGGCTTCTGCATAGGCGACGGCCCAATTGATGCGGCTTTTCTTGCAATCGAGCAGATTACGGGTCATCACTTCGAGCTTGATGATTTCCAAATTCAGTCCGTAACCGAGGGACGAGGCGCTATGGCATCGTCAATCGTTAAGCTTCGCCACGAGGGCAAGCCTTTTTCCGGCAAGGGGATTTCAACGGATATAATCGGCGCAAGCATTAACGCATACATTAACGCATTAAATAAAATTTGCTTTGAGGAGGAAGTAAGATGAAATTATCATTTTCTACAAATAAATGGAACGACATAACCTTGGGCGAATTTTTTGACCTTGCGGCGGAATACAAGTTTGAAGGCATTGAAATTCACGATGTTTCAAAGCTTAAAGAGGCTGACATTAAGGCGGCTCCTTTAAGACTTCGCCAAGAGGGACTGAGCATTTCCTGTATAGATATGGTCAATGACATATCAAAGGGCGAGGAGGCTTTAAATGAGCTTAAAGCCTGCATTAACGCTGCGGAAATTCTTAAAGCTCCTTACATAAGAATTAAGGCTCTTTGCGAGGATGGTGTTGAGGCATTTATCAAAGAGGCAATCACAATGGCTGAGGCGAGCGGCGTGGTTCTTTTGGTTGAAACTGCGGGAGTTTATGCGGACACAAAGAAGCTTCGTGAGCTTTTAACCACTTTTGCAAGCGACACCTTGGCGGCACTTTGGGATTTTCATTATCCTTACAGAATGCATAAGGAAAGCCCGGAGGAAACCATCACAAATCTTGGCGCATATGTTAAGCATGTGCACATTAAGGACTCGGAAAGCCTTGAAACAAAGAGCCTTATCGGTGAGGGAACTCTTCCCGTTCAGAAGTTTATGGAGGCTCTTCGAAGTGTTAACTATGACGGATTTTTCTCCATTGAGTGGAATCCCACATGGGACGAGGAAATCAGCGAGCCCGATATAATTTTCCCTCACTTTGTAAGCTTTATGTCAAGATACAGAGGCTTATCCAGAGGTAAATCCGCACTTTACGAAAATAAAACAAAAACAGGTAAGTTCCCTTGGAAAAAGGATGCTCTTGTAGAGAAAACTTTTTCACAGGTTCTTGATAAAATGGTTGAGGAATTCCCTGACCAATACGCATTTAAGTATACGACATTAGACTACACCAGAACATATTCACAGTTCCGTGACGATGTGGACACCTTTGCAAAAAGCCTTATTGCAATGGGCGTTCGGGCAGGACATCACGTGGCGGTTTGGGCAACGAATGTTCCCCAATGGTACATTGCTTTCTGGGCAACAACCAAAATCGGAGCGGTTTTGGTAACCGTTAACACGGCATACAAAATTCATGAGGCGGAATATTTGCTCAGACAGTCCGACACTCATACTCTTATAATGACGGAAAGCTACAGAGATTCCAACTATTCCCAGATTATAGCGGAGCTTTGTCCCGAGCTTGAAAACACCAAAAGCGGTGAGCAGCTTCACTCAAAGAGACTTCCGTTTCTTAGAAATGTTGTAACCGTCGGCTTTAAGCAAAAGGGTTGTATAACATGGGAGGAAGCTGTGCAAAAGGGTGAGAGCGTTCCGCTTGACGAGGTTCACAGAATGGCGGCTGCGGTTAATGTGAACGATGTTTGCAATATGCAGTATACATCGGGCACAACGGGCTTTCCGAAGGGCGTTATGCTTACCCATTACAACATAGTAAACAACGGTAAGTGCATAGGCGACAGAATGGATTTATCCACAGCGGACAGAATGATGATTCAAGTTCCCATGTTCCATTGCTTTGGAATGGTTCTTGCGATGACCGCAACAATGACCCACGGCGGAACGGTTCTTCCGCTTCCGTATTTTTCACCGAAGCCTGCGCTCTCTTGCATAAACCGTGAGAGAATAACTTGTTTCCACGGTGTTCCAACGATGTTTATTGCAATGCTTGAGCATCCTGATTTCGAGCATACGGACTTCTCTTATATGAGAACGGGCATTATGGCAGGTTCGCCTTGTCCCGAGCCTATTATGAATCAGGTTATCAACAAAATGAATATGCGTGAGATTACCATAGTTTACGGTCAGACAGAGGCGTCGCCGGGCTGCACAATGAGCAGTACGGACGACAGCGTTGCCGTTCGTGTGGGAACGGTCGGAAGAGCGCTTCCGGAAATCGAATGCCGAATTGTTGACCCCGAAACCAACGAGGAACTTCCCTTTAACCAAACGGGCGAGTTTGTTGCAAGAGGCTATAATATTATGAAAGGCTACTACAAAATGCCTGAAGCAACAGCGGCGGCAATCGATAAAGACGGCTGGCTTCACACCGGTGACTTGGCTCTTAAAACTCCCGAGGGTAACTACAAAATCACGGGAAGAATTAAGGATATGATTATTCGAGGGGGAGAAAATATTTACCCCAAGGAGCTTGAAGAATTTATATATACCAATGAAAAGGTTAAGGACGCTCAGGTTATCGGTATCCCCGACGAGCAGTACGGCGAGGAAATTATGGCGGTTGTCATCTTAAAAGACGGCGAAACCATGACCGAGGAGGAAATGAAGGATTACTTCCGTGCCAGAATGGCAAAGCACAAATGCCCCAAATATGTGGACTTTGTTAAGGAATTCCCCATGAACGCCGCAGGTAAAATCTTAAAGTACAAAATGCGTGAAGATGCAACAAAAAAATTAAATATCAAAAAAGTTGACGGCATAGTCGCTCAATAGGAAAGGATGATAAAAATGGATATCAAAATCACAAAGACAACGGCTCCGAAAGCAAAGCCGCAGGGCAAGCTTGGTTTCGGCAAGGTGTTTACGGACCATATGTTTATGATGAATTACACAGAGGGAAAGGGCTGGCACGATGCAAGAATCGTTCCCTATCAGAGCCTTACATTAGACCCCTCGGCAATGGTTTTCCATTACGGACAGGAAATGTTTGAAGGTCTTAAGGCTTATATGGGCGCTGACGGCAAAGCAAGACTTTTCCGCCCCGATATGAATGCCAAGAGAACAAACAACACCAACAAAAGACTTTGTATTCCACAGCTTCCCGAGGAGGATTTCGTTGAAGCTGTCAGAGCGGTGGTTGAAGTTGATAAGGATTGGATTCCCACAGAGGAGGGAACTTCCCTTTACATAAGACCGTTTATTATCGCAACAGATGAATTTTTGGGTGTTGCGCCTTCCAAAACATATCTCTTTGTTATTATCCTCTCACCGAGCGGTGCTTACTACGAAAGCGGTCTTGCTCCAGTTGGTATTTGGATTGAGGATGATTATGTAAGAGCGGTTAAGGGCGGTATCGGCTTTGCAAAAACAGGCGGTAACTATGCGGCGTCTCTTGCGGCTCAGGTTAAGGCTCACGATGACGGATATTCTCAGGTTCTCTGGCTTGACGGCGTTGAGAGAAAATATATCGAAGAAGTCGGCGCAATGAATATTTTCTTCAAAATCGACGGTAAAATCGTAACTCCCATGCTCAGCGGAAGCATTCTTCCCGGTATTACAAGAGATTCTGTTTTGGCTCTTTGCAGAAACTGGGGCTATGAGGTTGAGGAAAGAAAAATCAGCGTTTCCGAGCTTATTGCGGCTCAGAAAGAGGGTAGACTTGAGGAGTGCTTCGGAACAGGCACAGCTGCGGTTATCTCTCCGGTCGGCAAGCTTCGTTACAAGGACGATGTTATGCTTATCAACAACAATGAAATCGGCGAAGTAAGCCAGAAGCTCTATGATACAATTACAGGTATTCAATGGGGCAAGATTGAGGATGAAAATAAATGGACTGTGGAAGTTTAGACCATAAAAGGGTGACGGTTTTTGCCGGTCATTACGGCAGCGGAAAAACAAATATTGCCATAAATTACGCAATGCTTTTGGCAAAGGCGAACAAAAGGGTTTCCATTGCCGACCTTGATATAGTTAATCCTTATTTCAGGACAAAGGATTCCCACGATGCCATCGAGGGGGCGGGCATAAGGCTTATTTCGTCAAAATATGCCAATTCCAATGTGGATACACCCGCACTTCCGGCAGAAGTTTATTCTGTTTTTGAGGACAGGGAAACTCTTGCGGTAATCGATGTGGGCGGTGACGACAGAGGCGCTCTTGCGTTGGGGCGCTACACACCCTATATGAAAGAAGAAAATAATTATGAAATGCTGTTTGTTATAAACAAGTACAGATTTTTGACGGCGGACGCAAAATCCACTCTTGAGGTTATGAGGGAGATAGAGGACGCCGCAAGTATAAAGTTCACGGGGATTGTAAATAACTCCAATTTGGGTGAGGAAACCACGGCGCAGACGGTTTTAAATTCCGTCGCTTATGCCGAAGAGGTTTCAAAATACGCAAATATTCCCGTGAAAATGACAACGGTGAAAAGGTCGCTTTTGGGCGAGCTTGAAAACAAAATAAATAATATTGTGCCACTCGACCTTTATGTTAGGCAGTCGTGGCTGAAGGAGGAAGGATAATGGCAAAGGTTACATTCAACGAGAATTTGTGTAAAGGCTGCGGACTTTGTGTTACCGCTTGTCCCAAGCATATTGTGGCTCTTGGAGATGCACTTAATGCCAAGGGTTACAGACCGGCAAAGGTTACAGACCCTGAGGCTTGTATCGGTTGTGCTTTCTGCGCAACTATGTGTCCGGATTGTGTGATTACCGTTGAAAAATAGGTGATAAATCAACCCTTTTTAAATTGACAGAGCCGTTTGAAACGGCACAGAAAGGAGATAAAAATGAGCGAAAAAGTTTTAATGAAAGGAAACGAAGCTTTGGCTGAAGCCGCTATTATGGCAGGCTGTCACCATTACTTCGGATATCCTATAACACCTCAGACGGAAGTTGCGGCTTATATGTCCAAAAGACTTCCGAAAATCGAAGGCGGTGTATTTCTTCAGGCAGAAAGTGAAGTTGCCGCAATAAATATGGTTATGGGCGTTGCCTCAACAGGTAAGAGAGTTATGACATCTTCTTCAAGCCCCGGCGTATCTTTAAAGAGTGAGGGTATTTCCTATATTGCAGGATGTGACCTTCCCGCTTTAATCGTAAATGTTCAGCGTGGCGGCCCGGGTCTCGGCGGTATTCAGCCCAGCCAGTCCGACTACACTCAGGCAACAAAGGGTCCCGGTCACGGTGACTTCCGTATGATTGTTTTGGCACCTGCTTCCGTTCAGGAAATGGTTGATATGACATTTAAGGGCTTTGACCTTGCGGATAAGTATCAGATGCCCGCAATGCTTTTGGCAGACGGTACTATGGGTCAGATGATGGAGCCTGTTTCTCTTGATGCCGGCGAGGTTAAGAAATACGATAAGCCTTGGGCACTTACAGGCACAAAGGGCGAAAGAAAGCCCAATATCGTAAACTCCTTGTTCTTAAAGCCCGATGAGCTTGAAAAAGTAAACTTCGAAAGATTTGAACGTTATGCAAAAATCGAAGCGGAAGAGGCTCTTTGGGAAGAATATAAAATGGATGACGCCGAGATTTGTATTGTTGCTTTCGGTGTTGCGGCTCGTGTTTCTCAAAACGCAATCGACAAGGCAAGAGAAAAGGGCATAAAGGTTGGTATGATAAGACCCATAACCCTTTGGCCGTTCCCCAAAGCCGCTCTTTTAAAGGCTGCGGATAAGGTTGACAAGTTTATTTCCGTTGAGCTTAATATGGGTCAAATGCGTGACGATGTTGAGCTTGCAATTCGCTGCAAGAAGGAAGTTCTTCTTTGCAACAGAACAGGCGGAATGATTCCCACGGTGGAAAATGTTTTGGATAAAATTGATGAAGCGGTAAAAGCAGGAGGTGCGAAATAATGGGTATGATAAGACCCATAACCCTTTGGCCGTTCCCCAAAGCCGCTCTTTTAAAGGCTGCGGATAAGGTTGACAAGTTTATTTCCGTTGAGCTTAATATGGGTCAAATGCGTGACGATGTTGAGCTTGCAATTCGCTGCAAGAAGGAAGTTCTTCTTTGCAACAGAACAGGCGGAATGATTCCCACGGTGGAAAATGTTTTGGATAAAATTGATGAAGCGGTAAAAGCAGGAGGTGCGAAATAATGGCTGTAGTATTTGAAAAACCGAAGGGCTTAACGGACGCAGTTCTTCATTACTGTCCCGGTTGCACACACGGTATTATTCACAGATTGGTTGCCGAGGCTTTGGATGAGCTTGGCGTAACAGGCAGAGCAATCGGCGTTGCTCCCGTTGGCTGTTCCGTATTTGCATACAATTATTTTAACTGCGATATGGTTCAGGCGGCACACGGCAGAGCTCCGGCT
>CAZTEA010000046.1:0-8495 GCA_964612315.1 uncultured Oscillospiraceae bacterium
GATTATGCTCGCCAAGCAAACGGGTGTGACACTCGATATCTCCTTTTCCTCGAATAGACAGTTTGAAACTGCTTCCGAGCGGAGATACGCTTATATCATCACACCAGCAGTCTGCACGTTCAGGATCTCTTCCGCACAGCTTTTTGGAGCAGCTTGTTTTTTCATACATGCTTGTGCAAAACGCACCATCATCATAAAAGTACGCCTTGCCATCCGAAGGCAGCCTTTCAATCAGTTCGTATTTTGTCTTTGCCACCCGTGGTAGGCTGTGCCGTCATACATAATTCTCATGGCAAAATTCGACATAATATCTCCCGCATTTCAAATTGATTTAACAAAACAACTCCTGCAATCAAAAGCACAACAGCAATCCAGCCGAAAACATCTATCATTCCCACTTTTAAAACACGAAGCTTTGTTCGTCCCTTTCCTCCTCGATAGCATCGGCACTCCATTGCCGTTGCAAGGTCATCGGCTCTTCGGAAAGCGCTTATGAAAAGCGGAATTAAAATCGGCACCATCGCCTTGATGCGGCGAAAAATATTTCCCGATTCAAAATCCGCACCTCTTGCCGTCTGCGCTTTAATTATCTTATCCGTCTCCTCTACCAATGTGGGAATAAATCTTAAAGCAATGCTCATCATCATTGCAATTTCATGGTGCGGAAGCCCTATTTTCCCGAAAGGGGAAAGTATGCTCTCTATGCCGTCTGTAAGCATTATGGGTGATGTTGTAAAAGTTAGAAGAGATGTTCCCATTATCAGAAAAAACAATCTCAAAACCATAGAAAGGGCATTTTCAAGTCCCATATCCGTAATTTTCAAAAATTTCCAGTTCCAAAGCTCTTTACCGGAATTTGTTAAAAACAAATTAAAAAGACCCGTTAAGACAATAAAAAACATTACAGGCTTTAAGCCCTTAACCATAAACTTAAGGGGAACCCTTGAATTTATTACGCATACTGCCAAAAATATTCCGAAAAGCCCGTAACCTATCAGATTATCCACCAAAAATATTCCGACAATATACGCAACAATCATCAATATTTTGCACCGTGGGTCAAGTCTGTGAATAAAGGAATTGCCCGGAAAATACTGGCCTAAAGTTATATCGGAAAGCATCTGCCAATCATCCTCGTTTCTGAAGTTTCTTTATTTCATTTACGGCCTCACCAACCGTATAAATTCCGTCTTTTATCGGATATCCCGCCACTTTCAATCTGCCGCAGATTTTCGTTACCTGCGGAACTGAAAGTCCCATTTTCAAAAGTTCGTCACCTTTTTTAAACACCTCTTCGGGAGTTCCCATCATTGCAACATTTCCTTGATTCATAACAATGATTTTATCCGCCAGCGAAGCAATATCTTCCATGCTGTGAGAAACGAATATAACCGTTATTCCCATTCTGTGCTGCAAATCTCTTATCTTGTATAAAATTTCGTCCCGTCCCCGAGGGTCAAGCCCCGCTGTAGGTTCATCCAAAATCAAAGTCGTCGGTTGCATAGCAAGAATACTCGCAATGGCAACACGCCTCTTTTGGCCTCCCGAAAGCTCAAAGGGAGATTTTTGCATCATCTCCTCGGGAAGTCCCACAAGCTCCATGGCATACTGAACTCTTTCTCTGATTTTCTCTTTGGAAATTCCCATATTTAAAGGACCGTAAGCAATTTCTTTTTCAACGGTTTCTTCAAAAATCTGATATTCGGGATACTGCATCACAAGACCTACACGGAAACGAACATTTCGCATTTTTATATCCTTGGAGAACAGCTCATCCCCGTCCACTTTAATGATTCCCTCTGTCGGCTTTAAAAGACCGTTCATCATCTGAATCATAGTGGACTTTCCCGAGCCCGTATGTCCCATCAAGCCGATAAATTCACCGCTCGGAATTGTTAAATTTACATTTTTAACGGCAGTTTTCTCAAACGGACCTCCGCCCATATAAGTATAACTTACATTTTCAAGTTCAATCATTATTCATCTTCCAGACATTTTTTGATTTCTTCAAAACATTCTTCATCGTTTAAAATGCCGCAAGGCAAATTTAAACCTTCTTTGCTCAGTTCATACGCCAAATATGTTGCCTGAGGAACATCAAGCCCTATTTGCTTCAGCTCCTCAACCTTTGAAAAAATTTCTTTCGGTGCGCCTTGTGCGTAAACCTTACCGCCGTCCACAACAACTATCCTGTCCGCCATTGCGGCTTCATCCATATAGTGAGTTATAAGAACAACCGTGATATTTTCCGTTTCATTAAGACGCTTTACCGTCTTTATAATCTCCTGCCGCCCCACAGGGTCAAGCATTGCCGTCGGCTCATCCAAAACCAAAATTTCAGGCTTCATCGCAAGAACCCCCGCAATTGCAATTCTTTGTTTTTGACCGCCCGATAGCATATTCGGTGCATGATTGCGAAATTCTTCCATATTTACTGCATTTAGTGCGTAATCAACCCGCTCGATAATTTCATCCCGTTCAATCCCCAAATTTTCCGGGGCAAATGCCACATCTTCTTCAACAATGCTCGCAACAAGCTGATTATCGGGATTTTGAAAAACCATTCCGACCTTGCTTCTTATTTCATAAAGCAGGCTCTCGTCGGCCGTATCCATTCCCAAAACGGTAACCTTTCCGCCGCTTGGCAGAAGAATTGCATTAAGATGTTTTGCAAGAGTTGATTTTCCCGAACCGTTATGTCCCAAAACAGCCAAGAATTCGCCCTTTTGCACTTCAAGGTCAATCCCTTTTAAAATGGGAACTTCCTTTTCGGTTTCTCCGTCAGTATATGAAAATTTAAGATTTTCAATTTTTATAACCGTATCCATATTTTTTCCTTCAATCCTTGCTCCATCTTGCGCTGTATCCGCAAGGAAGCACCAAATTACCTGTAGTTATGGGAAGTCCGACTTCATCGGTTTCGGAACTTCCGCCAAAACGCCGTTTAAGCGTCAGCTGATATATATTTTCCATCACACTTCCCGAAAGTCCCGTGGTGTAAGAGTTCACCAAGAAGAAAAGCGGGTCATCGGAAAGCACCTGCATACAAAGATTTATCAGAGAAAAAAGCTCATCCTCAATCTTCCACACTTCGCCCGAAGGGCCTCGGCCGTAAGACGGAGGGTCCATAATAATTCCATCGTATTTTCTGCCTCTGCGCACTTCTCTCTCAACAAATTTTTTCACATCATCAACAATGAAGCGAATGGGTCTGTCCGCAATTTTTGACAAAGCCGCATTTTCCTTCGCCCAAGCTACCATACCCTTTGAAGCATCTACATGACAAACCGACGCCCCCGATGAAAGAGCGGCCATACTCGCTCCTCCGGTATAAGCAAAAAGATTTAAGACATTGACATTCTTCCTGCCCGAAGAACGAATAATTTTTGAAAACCAATCCCAGTTGGTTGCCTGCTCGGGAAAAAGACCCGTATGCTTAAAGCCCATCATTTTAATTCCGAATTTCAAGCTGCCGTAATCAACAGTCCACTTTTCCGGAACTTTTTTATTGTATTCCCAATGTCCGCCGCCGCTGCTACTTCTTATATAGTGAGCATCGGCTTTGTCCCATAAGGGCGATCTTTCACTTTTTAAAGTATTCCACACAATTTGAGGATCCGGCCGACGCAGGATAATATTCCCCCATCGTTCCAGCTTTTCGCCCTCTTTTGCGTCTATTAGTTCATAATCTTTCCATTTATCTGATAAAAACATATTATCTCCCATTATCAATTTAACATTACTGAATTATTTTAACATTTTTTTGTAAATTCGTCAAGTAAATACTATACTTTTTGGAAGTTTTGTGGTATACTTACCGTAAGTAATAATTATGGGGGCGATAATATGCACAATAAAACTCTAAAAAAATATTTGGGTATGCTGATTTTCGCAACTCTCGTTGTGGGCATATACAAAACATGGAATACTCAATGGCTGGAAAAATTTCTGGGACTTTTAACCCCTCTTTTCACCGGAGTTATTCTTGCCTATCTTTTATATGTTCCGTGCAGAAAAATTGAAAATCTTATCAATAAAACAAAAGTAAAATTCATCATTAAAAGAAGTAGGCTTATTGCAGTTATTGCTGTGTATTTAATTGTTGCCGCAATAATTTACGGAGCAATAAAATTGCTTATTCCCGTCCTTACCAAAAATCTTATAGAATTTGTGACTCAGCTTCCGAAAACCTTTGACAACCTTCTTTCATTCCTCGAAAGCCACGAATTTATGGGATATTCCATAGACCGTGATGTTATTATGGAAACCGTTTCCGGAAAAATTTCATTGGATGTTATAACCACATATTTAAACTTTGAAAATATTTTGGGATATGTTGAAGGCATTGTTGCTATTTCTTCAACTCTCGTTAACATTTTAATTGGTGTTATCGTGTCCATTTATCTCATTTTGGAAAAAGAACAATTTTTCAATTTGGGAAAGCGCCTTTTAACCTGCATTTTTCAGCCCAATGTTAAAAACACCATAGTAAAATACACCCGCAAAATCGACGAATTTATCAGACGATATTTTTATTGCAGACTTTTGGACGCTTTAATAATGTTCTTCATTTCCTTTGTCACTCTTATGATTTTGAAGGTTCCCTACGCTATTGTTTTTGCAACAATTGTGGGCGTTTTCAATATAGTGCCCTACATCGGCTCAATTTTATCAACCATTATCATCATCGTGTTTATGCTCTTTTCCGAAGGGGCGCAAAGAGCCACCGTTGTCGGTATTGTTATGTTTATCCTTCAGCAAATCGACGGAAATATCATTGACCCGTATATTGTTAAGGATAAGCTGAAAATCAGCCCCGTTTGGGTCATCGTTGCCGTTATTTTGGGCGGAGGCTTCGGCGGTGTTATCGGCATTATGCTCGGTGTTCCGATTGTTGCGGTAATTAAGCTTATCGCAAACGATATTATGAGCCGTCGTGAAAAGGCATTGACTTTAGTCGAAAACAAAGACAATCAAGAGGAAAGCTCTTCCTTGCAATAAAGTTATTTTCAAAATAAAAAAAGAGCCGCAAAAGTGATTTCTCCGAAAATGTATCTTTCGGGTTTTCTCACCGTTGCGACTCTTTTTTAGTTGCTTTCCTTAACCTGTTTAAGGGCTTTTGCCAACTGGTCGGGGCAAGATGTGCCTCTTCCGTTGCAATCTATATGTTCAAGCTTTGATATAACCGAATCGATTTCCATCCCCTCTGCCAATGCGCCAACTCCTTGAGTGTTCCCGTTGCAGCCCATAATAAAGCGCACATTGTAAACTTTGCCGTCCACAACATCAAACAGTATCTCTCTTGAGCAAACACCTTTTGTTTTGTATGAATAACTTGCCATTTTGTTCTCTCCTTTGGTTAAATTTCAAATTCTCCCTTGTTGCGTAAAAAAACAGGGATACTTTAGCAGCATCCCCGTTTAAAGCTCCAATATTAGTTGATTTTATCTTTAAGAGCTCTGCCTGCCTTGAAAGCCGGAACCTTAGCAGCAGCAATTTTCATCTCAGCACCTGTCTGAGGATTTCTGCCGATTCTTGCAGCTCTTTCTCTAACTTCAAATGTACCGAAGCCAACTAACTGAACCTTGTCACCCTTAACGAGAGCGCCTTCAACTGCGGACATAAAAGCCTTAAGAGCAGCTTCTGCGTCTTTCTTTGAAAGACCTGCGTTTTCAGCCATAACTGAAATCAATTCCATTTTGTTCATTTTTCATAATCTCCTTTATTATAAAAATTAATTGTATCCATTAACAATCAAGTATATTCTACTACACTTTTGCCGAAATTTCCATAGTTTTGGCGTTTTTTTTAAAAGATTGTTAAATCTGCACAAATTAAATCACACACCTTTAGCAGTTATCAACAATAAAAATGCTTAAAATCCTTGATATACCTTAAGGTTTTCCATTTTTACGGCATTTATTCGCTTTCATTCATAAGCATTTCGTTAAATTCCTGCCGAGTCATAAGTACCTGGCGAGGTTTTGTTCCCTCATACGGGCCTATGATATTCATTTCCTCCATTTTATCAACCAGTCTTGCCGCTCTTTGATATCCTATCTTAAATCTGCGCTGAAACATAGCAACGGAAGCCTGACCCGAATCAATAACCATTTCAACTGCTTTTACAAAAAGCTCATCTCGGCTTCCCGACGACGCAGACACATCGTCATCACTTGCCGAGCCATGACTTTCTTCGGGTTCTTTTTCGATTTGTTCTATAATAGACTCATCGTATTCCGCTTCGTACTGATTTTTAATGAAGTCAATAATGCTTTCGATTTCACCGTCGGATAAAAAGTTTCCTTGCACTCTAGTCGGTTTTGTTGCCCCTCTCGGGAAATAAAGCATATCACCTTTACCCAAAAGTTTGTCCGCTCCGGCAGCGTCAATAATTGTTCGGCTGTCGGTTTGAGACGATACGGCAAACGCAATTCTCGACGGAATATTCGCTTTTATAACGCCGGTAATAACATCAACGGACGGACGCTGAGTTGCGATAACAAGATACATTCCCGCCGCTCTCGCCAATGCCGCCAATGAATTGATAGAGGTCTCCACCTCATTTCTTGCAGTTACCATAAGATCCGCAAGCTCGTCTATAATTATCACAATTTCAGGCATCTTATATTCGGGCGTACCGTTTTTTTCCATCAACTTGTTATAGCCCTCAATATTCCTTACCTTTGCATTTTTAAGTTCCGTATAACGGCGCTTCATTTCCGCAACCGCCCAATTAAGCGCCCCCGCTGCGTGCTTCGGATTGGTTACGACCGGAATTAAAAGATGCGGAATTCCGTTGTAAACGCCAAGTTCCACCATTTTGGGGTCAATCATAATCATTTTAACTTCGTCCGGCTTTGCTTTATACAAAATACTTGCAATAAGAGAATTGATACATACACTTTTACCCGAACCGGTTGCCCCCGCAATCAAAACATGGGGGAATTGTGAGATATCCGTAATAACCGCTTTTCCGCTAATATCCTTACCCAAAGCAAACGCCGTTTTCGATTTAAAATTCCGAAATTCGTCCGTCTCCAAAACCTCACGAATATGAACAGCGCTGGGCTTTCCGTTGGGGATTTCAATTCCCACCGCCGCCTTGCCGGGAATAGGCGCTTCAATACGCACCCCTGTTGCCGCAAGGCTTAATGCAATATCGCTTGAGAGGTTGGTTATTTTGGAAACCTTAACTCCGGGTCCCGGCTGAAGTTCAAACCTTGTTACCGCCGGTCCTTGGGTTATATTAAGAATTTTCGCATCAACATGGAAGCTTGCCAGGGTTTCCAAAAGTCGGTTTGCCTTTTCCTCAAGCTCATTTTTAACGGCGTTTTTGTTTTGTGTTTTTGCCGTCACCGGTCCGAAAAGAGATATGGGCGGAAGCTTGTAGTCCACAATTTTCTGCACAGAAGCCGCCTTTGAAACCATATTGTCAATTTTATTTGCCGCTTCCAAAATTTCACCCTTTTGAATTTTTTGTCCCACCTCAACCGCTCTGTCAAGGGGTACTCCGCTGTCTATCGCCGCTTGAGTCGCAGGTTCAAGACGCTCTTTCATACTTTCAAGAGTCGGCGGTTCAAACTCATCCTTTTCCTCTTTAAAGTTGCCGTTTTCATCGGGCAAAGGAGTAAACGCTCCGTCGTGCATTTCGTTAATCGGTGTTATTGTACCTGTTTTGATGTCCTTGGGATGAAAAGGTGCATCTTCTCTTAAGGACGGCTCGTTACTCCGATCCACTTCTGTATATTCCGAAAATTGAGGGAACTCATCCTCAGTCAAAACAAACCGAGCGGGCGCCGCCTCTTCCGTATAATTTTGGCCGCTTTCATCTTCTGTGTTGTATTTTTTATTCGGAACAAGATCATCATCGGAAAAATCGGACTGCGGTGAAAGAGCAACCAAATTTTCCTCTTCCTCTGCCTCTCTCTCTTGTTCTTCTCTAAGAAGCCGTCTTTCTTCCCGCCGTTCTTTTGCCGACTGCGCCGCATTTTTCGACTTCTTTTTAACAGTCTCACCTATTTTTCTGCACACCTTCCCCAAAGAAACGCCCGTTAATATAAGAATTAAAATCAGCATTGCCATTGCCGAAAAAATCCAAACGCCCGTTGCGCTTATTAAATCGCAGAGTATTATGCAAAGTCCGCTTCCGAAAACGCCGCCGCCGTGAAATTCCGTTCCCAAAGTGTAAAGCTTTCCTATTCCCAAAGTTCCGTTTTCTGCAAGTCGTTCCAGATACGCCTTATCCCAAAGAGCGGCAATCATCGACGAAAACAGCATAAGTCCGATAAGAAGCCAAGGCTTGTAGCTTTTGGCATTTTCACGCTTATCGATAATTAAATTCATACCTATCCACATAACAAACACCGACAAAATAACCGCAAATTTACCAAACAAGCCCGTTAAGATATTCTTGATAAAGCCTCCTATTATGCCCATATCAAGCAAAAAAGTCAAAGCAGTAATTTTGATTACATTGGGAATTTTCATTGCTT
>CAZTEA010000047.1:0-8229 GCA_964612315.1 uncultured Oscillospiraceae bacterium
CTGTTTTGGAAAACCTTTGCGCAATGGGCGTTTATGTCCCCGAATTTTTGCTTAAAGGACTTGAGGTTGCCGAAACCGCCATTAAAAAGAAGCGTTAAATAACGGAAAAAGCCGACTTCAAAAGCAAATTCAAGCTGCTTTTGAAGTCGGCTTATTTTAGTCAACCTTTATTTTATCCAGCGCCAAAAATACCGAAGTAAGGGAGGGACGCTTCATTGGATTTTTGTTAAGCATTTGATTGATAATCAGCGCCAAGCCGGGAGGGATTGTTCTGAGTATCCCGATTTTGGCGTCGCTCAGCACCGCTTCGAAAAGATAATCGTATTCGTTTTTATCAAACCAAGGAAGCTCACCTGTCCAAATAAGGTGCAAAAGTGCGCCCACGGAAAACACATCGGCACGGGTGGTCATTTCGTCAGACTCGCCCGCTATATAAAGATAGGTCTCGGGAGAATAGTAAACGGTGTCGCCCTGCATTCTGTCACGGCGAACAGGGGGGCGGTGGGCGAAAAAGCTGCCGTCAAAGTCAATCAGCTTCGCCGTGTAAATCCCGCCCGAGGATTTGGAGAACATAAAGTTATCCGGCTTAATATCCCCGTGCAAAATTCCCTTATCGTGAAGAAGCCCCACGCTGTATACGATAATTTTGGTTATTATCATCTTCTGGGAATCGGACATTGTCAAAAATTCCTCCGCCGTAAGAGGGCGGGCGTTTATCTTCTCCGTCACTATATAATAATGACTTTTAAATCGAAAAAAGTTTAAAATCGGCACAATATTTCCGTTGGAGCATTGCGCTATCGCTTTGTAAATCTCACTTTTCTCCTCTGCAAACTTTTTGCAGGTTAAGGTTTTCGACTTTATCTGCTCCTCGCTTAAAAGCTCCCGATTTAAAGGGAAAACAGGAGAGAGGAACTGCTTAATAAAATACTCTCTGCCGTCTTTTTGAGCAAATCCCCACTTGGAAAACCCGCTTTTGTCACAGGTTAGTGTTGATGTTAATTTGTAGCCGTTGATTTCCATAAAAGCACCTGCTTGCTAAATAGTATTTGAAATAGCGTCTATAATCTGCTGATAATCAAACTCGCCCAAGCCCTCGCCGGCAATGGACGGGAAATGAATAACATTGTCCCAGTTATCGGAAACCGTGTTCCAGTAAGGAGCGTCGGGAGCAAAAAGCAGTAATCTTTTTGCGCTTTGGTCAATAAAGCCCTCGTATTCGTCGTCACCCCACCATTGGGTAAGCTCGCTGAAGCTTTTTGCCATTTTCGTGGGATAATTGGACGCAGAGCTTCCGTACCCCAATGGGTGCGTGGGAGCGTCCGTCCAAACAACCACAACCTGTCTTTTCTTCATACCCTTATCGTTCCAATCCGACTTAATGGCGTAACCGAGCGCCTCCAAGCCGTCCTCGGGGTCATCACCGCCGCCGAAGGCTTCAATGCTTTGAACGCATTCCTCAAACTCTCGGCTCTCTGCCGGAAGATTATAAAATTCCGACGCCATCATAGCGTTGTTTCCGTCCGCAATATAATCTCTGAAAGCAATAAGCTTAACCCTTATGTTGTCAATGGTTTTGCCCTTTTCCGCCATAACACGGGCAACATCGTCGTAAAAATGCAGAGCGTTGTTTTTAACCATATCGATAACACCGCCCATACTTCCCGTAGCGTCAATACAAAACACCATATCAACATTGTATGTAACCTTAAACCTCTTCAATTTATAAACCTCCAAATCCCAAATAAGCTGAAAAAGCCTCCAAATCGGAAGCCGCCGAAAAGGAACTTAAGCCGCCGAAAACCCTCGGCGGCTCATATAGCAAAAACTTAGTCGATAAAGCAATCTTCCTCTGCCGCATCGTCCTGCTTGCTGAAGTAAACAATTGCGCTGATTGCCGCAGCCGCAACCGCAATACCGGCAGCGATTGCCGCAATTAACCACTTTTTATCCTTTACCGAACAGATAGCTCCTTCAAATTTTTGTAACATATTAAATTCCTCCTTATTTAATTACTCAGTAAGTCTTTGGCATACCAAGAATCTTTATACTTAATAACTTCCATTGTTTCCACAACAGGTTCACCGTTGTCGTAGGTCACAGCAACCTTTATTGCCGCATACCCCTCAATATCGATTTTATACTGCTCTTTAATCGCCTTTTGGGTTTCCTTAAATTCGTCGCTGTTTTTCTTATATTCCTTTGTTTCAACGATTTTATAATAAATATCCGAACCCAAGCTCTCTTTATAGAGGGTTTTAAATTCATCTTTAAGCCCCTCCACGGATTTTTCGTCGCTTTGCGCCGTTACCTCCCACATAGGCTCGCAAACCAAGGACGCAATGGCGTCAATGTCCGACTTTTCCCATGCGGTGTAGAAAGTTTCAATAACCTTATCGGGAGTGGGATTTTGAGCCTCTGCCTTTTTACCGCTTGTCTCCTCACCGCAGGAAACTGCGCAAAACACCGCCAAAAATGTAAGCGCCGCCGCCAAAGTCCCTTTTAGTTTTCTCACTTTAAAACTCCCTCTTTCTATTTAAGTATGTACCATTTGCCATCTTTCAATTTTCCGAGCACCATAACATCTTCGGCGCTTGCGCTTTGCTCGTTAGCGGTTAAAAGCACCTTAACCGTAACCTCCACAGCCTCACTCACGGAAAAATCACCGCCGAATTGAGCTTCCATTTCCTGTTTAAGGGAGGAAATCTCCTCCGTCGAGAGCGCCCTTTCCTTTTGGATATCGTGAACTATGGTATAATTCTCACCGTAGCTTGCTTTGTAACCTTCACATTCCTGCTCGATTATGCTCTGAAGCTGCGCCGCCATTTCCCGCTCATCGGCATAGCCGTAAGTTTTTAAAACATATTCCTTGTAAGCCGGAGCAAAAACCTCCATTTGGTAGGCGGCATCGCACTCTCGCCGAGCCTTGTAGTAATTGTCCACCACCGCAAAGTAAGGCGCTTCCTCGCTTTTTTCCAAATCCTCCGAGCTAACAGCAAACTCGCCCTCGCTCTTTTGCTCCTCATTGCAGGAAACAAAAAACAAAGCCATAAAGGACATCACCGCTATCAAAAATATCTTCTTCATATACAATTATACCTCATTCTTTACTTTATTATATCACCCCCACCCTTTTCTGTCAATCATATTTTGCACGAAAATCCATAAAAAATAAGCCCTCAAAACCGTGGGGGGACTGCAGAATTTTCATTTAGAAAATCTAATATGAAAATAAAAAATCGGTGCTGTCGTCCAAAGCATAGCACCGAATTGCCAAAAGGGTTGTGCGGCTTCTTACCGCCTCCGCACTTCTTTTATTATTATAACTTAAAAGCGGCGGTATGGGTTAATTCCCATACCGCCGTAATTTCTTCCGCCACCTAAAAGAGGGCGAAAACACCGAACAAAGCACTAAAGAATTATGCAAATCAGACCGCCGCTGCCCTCATTTATGATTTTCTGCAAGGTTTCCCGAAGCTTATCCCTTGCGTCATCGGGAATGTGGTTAAGCTTGGTCAAAAGTCCCTCGTTCACCAAGCTATGCAAGGACTTTCCGAAAATATTCGACTCCCAAATTTTTATTGGGTCTGCTTCAAACTCCTCCAAAAGGTAATGCACCAATTCCTCCGACTGCTTCTCCGTCCCCACAATCGGGTTTACCTCCGTCTCAACATCTGCCCGAATAATATGTAAGCTGGGGGCGCTGGCTCTTAAGCGAATGCCGAATTTACTGCCTTGGCGGGTAATTTCAGGTTCCTTTAGAGTAAGCTCGTCAATTCCCGGCGACACAATTCCGTAGCCCGTTCTTTCCACCTCGGAAAGCGCCACGGCAATTTTATCGTATTTTTTCTTAACATCCGCCATTTCCCGCATGGTTTCCATAAGCGAGCCTTCGCCGTCTATGCAAACGCCCGTAACCTCCTCTAAAACCTTGTAAAACGCAAAATCCTTTAAAGTTACAAAAACCTCCGCACAACCCTTTCCCAAATCAAAGCTTTGAATTTTAGCCTCCGAAATGTCTTCAACCTCTTTAAGTTTTTCGGAAAACGCCGCCATATCCGACGCTTTTTCGGTACTTTCCAAGGAAGCGCATATGCCATCCTTGATTTCCTCTTTCAGCCAGTTTCCGTTCTCTAAGGACTCCACCCATTTTGGAATATGTACGGCAATTTCTTTAAGGGGGAACTCCAAAAGCACCTTTTCCATAATATTGTTGACATCCTCAAGGGAAAGGTGTTGGCAGTTTACCGCAATAACCGCAGCACCGTATTCCTCCTCAATTTGGCTTTTGCACCTTAGCGCACCCTCGGAATTGGGATTTTCTGTGTTCAAGACCACCACAAAAGGCTTATTCGCCTTCTTCATTTCCTCCATTATCCGCTTTTCCGCCGTTTCGTAGCTTGGGCGTGAAATCTTTGAAAACGAGCCGTCCGTGGTAACCACAACACCGATGGTGGAATGGTCATCGATAACCTTTTTCGTGCCGATTTCCGCCGCTTCTTCAAAGGGGAGGGGGTTTTCCTGCCACGGAGTCCGAACCATGCGGGCTTCGTCCGCCTCGCCTCCGTCTAAAGCGCCGTCTACCATATACCCAACGCAGTCAATCATCCTCACTCTAAGGTTTACCCCGTTGCCCACGGTTATGCCGACCGCCTCGTTGGGAATAAATTTCGGCTCGGTGGTCATAACGGTTTTCCCATCGCCGCTTTGAGGAAGCTCATCCATTGCCCTTGCCCTTTTATAGTCGTTTTCAATATTCGGAATTACCAAAAGCTCCATAAATTTTTTGATAAAGGTGGATTTCCCTGTTCTGACAGGACCCACCACGCCCACATAAATATCACCTCCCGACCGAGTGGCAATATCCTTGTAAATGCTGTACTCCGCCATAAAAATTCCTCCATACTTGTACTTTTATACTTTGTATCATTCTATGACGGATTGTTTTGTTTTATGATTTTTCTTTAATAAAACAAGCACAAAGACTTTCGCCTTTGTGCTTTTATTTTAAATAAACTTTTCAAGCCTCAGCCAATTGATTAAAAGCTCGCTCCATTGGGAAACGCTTTTCTCAACATCACCCTCGCCCGTGGCAAGCCCCATTCCGTGACCGCCTCGAGGGAAGATATGCATTTCAGTTTCAACACCCACGCTCTTTAGCCGCTTTGCGTAGTCCAAGCTGTTCAAAACATTAACCGAGCCGTCCTCAAAGGTGTGCCAAATAAAGGCTTTTGGAGCTTTTTTTGTGGCAATAAGGTCGGGACTTAAACTCTCGCCCATTTTCACCTGCCGCTCCGAGCCCAAAAGTGCCCTTCCCGAACCCAAATGAGCAACCCCTTGACCGAGGAGCTTAATTACGGGATAACACAAAATCTGGGCATTGGGAACAAAGTCCTCCTTGTCCGTATCGTCAATTCCCTCGAATTCGATTTTCTCGTAATAAGTTGAGGTAAGCGCCGCCAAATGACCGCCGGCAGACGAACCCATAATGGCGATTTTCTCCTTATCAACACCAAATTTCTCGGCATTTTTGCGGACAAACCTTACCGCCCGTCTTGCATCAAGCAACGGAAGCGGAAATTGATGAGGCGCAACACGATAGTCCAAAACAAAGGACAAAATGTTATGCTTTGCGAAAAATTCCGCATAGCCCTCACCCTCGTGATTGGCTCTCATTCCGTAGCCGCCTCCGGGGCAAATAATAATTGCGCAATCGCTTTCCTTATTTTCGGGGATATACGCCGTTAAACACGGAGTCTCCTCACACATACCGGGAACGCTGTCCCAAAGCTTAAACTTTTCCGTTTTCAAATCCCATCAACCTCTCTTTTGTTCAAGAAGCCAGTCTATAACCGTTGTTTCACGGTAAGCCGGATTCCACGAATCGTGCTCAACATCGTGAAAAACGGTAAGTTTGGCATTTCCGCCGTTTGCATTTACACTATCCACCATTTCAAGTGAATTTTTAATGGGAACGGTATTGTCCTTATCCCCGTGGAACGCCCAAACGGGGGTATACTTTAAAAGTCCCGCTCTCCAAGACATTCCGCCGCCGCAAACCGGGGCAATTGCCGCAAAGAAATCGGGGTATGTAATGCCCATTTCCCAAGTTCCGAAGCCGCCCATGCTTATGCCCGTAATTGTAATTCGGCTTCTGTCTATTTCAAACTCCTCAACGGTTTTGTCGATAAGCTCTTTAACGGCGAAAACAATATTAGTCCACACAATATCCGACGGGCATTGGGGGCAGATAACCACCGCCGGGATTTCCTTGCCCTCACTTAAAAGGTTGGGAATGCCGTTAACCTTAACCTTTTCAAGGTCATCTCCTCGCTCACCCGCTCCGTGAAGAAAGACCATAAGTCGTCTTTCCTCTTTCGGAAGATCTTCGGGAAAATGGAGCAAATACCCCATTTTCCCTATATATTTACTATCAAAATATTTCTTCTCCATTACTTTGTATATCCTTCCAAGTCATTCCAAATTTTCTCTATAACCTCTTCGGCTTCAGCAACAGAGCTTCCCTTAGATCCCATATAGAACTTGATTTTCGGCTCCGTTCCCGAAGGACGGGCAGCGCACCAGCAGTTATCCTCCATTTCAAAAAGAAGAACATTGGATTTGGGAAGCGTAATCTTCTCCTCCTTGCCGCAGGAGGTGCATTTTCTTACGCCTTTGCTGTAATCGTTGAAATAAAGCACCTTTTTGCCGCCGATTGATTTCGGAACATTTTCTCTTATATAGGTCATAATTTTGCCGATTTTTTCAAGACCGGCAATTCCCTCAAACTCGATTGAAACCAGCTTTTCTCTGAAAGTACCGTACTTTTCGTATAGCTTTGTAAGGCCCTCATAAAGTGTCATACCCTTATTTTTATACCACGCCGCCATTTCCGTAATCAGCATTGTTGCAACAACACCGTCTTTATCCCTTGCATAAGTGCCGACCAAATAGCCGTAGCTTTCTTCAAAGCCCAAAAGATATGTGTGGCTTCCCGTTTTCTCAAACTCCTTAATCTTCTCGCCGATAAACTTAAAGCCCGTTAAAACATTCATAACCTCAACGCCGTAAGCCTTGCAGATAACATCTGCCATATAAGAGGTAACAATTGTCTTAACCACAACGCCGTTTTCGGGGAGAGTTCCGTTTGCCTTTCTTCCCGAGAGAATATACTCGGTTAAAAGAGCGCCCACCATATTTCCCGTTAAGGGAATATATTCGCCCTCATTATTGCGAAGAACCACGCCCACTCTGTCGCAGTCGGGGTCTGTTCCTATGATAAAATCAACATTTTCCTTTTTTGCCATTTCAATAGCCAAGGTAAACGCCTCTTTATTTTCGGGGTTAGGCGACTTAACCGTTGGGAAATCACCGTTTGGGTCAAGCTGCTCCTCAACCAAAAGCACATTTTCAAAACCCACTTTGGAAAGCATTTTCCGAACGGGCACATTTCCGCTTCCGTGAAGAGGAGTGTATATAATTTTAAAGTCCTTTGCCGCTTTTAAAGGAGCGTCGGGGTTAATTCTCTGAGCCAAAACATTTTCAAGATAAATTTCGTCAAATTCTTCACCGAAGAACACGATTTTACCCGACTTTATTCCCTCGTCAAAATCCATTGTCTTAACTCCGCCGAAAATATCCGTGGAATTGATAATCGACAAAACCTTATCCGCAAGAGACAATGGCGCTTGACCGCCGTCCTCGCCGTAAACCTTGTAGCCGTTGTATTTGGCGGGGTTGTGGCTTGCGGTTATCATAATTCCCGCCGCCGCTTTAAAATGCCTTACACCAAAGGAAAGTTGCGGAACGGGACGAAGTGCGTCGGAAAGGTAAACCTTAATGCCGTTTGCCGCCAAAACCTTTGCCGCCTCGGTTGCAAAAAGCTTGGAATTGTTTCTCGAATCGTAAGAAATAACAACTCCCTTTTCCGCACCGCCGTCTAAAGAGAGGACAAAGCCTGCAAGACCCTGTGTCGCCTTGCGGACGGTGTAAACATTCATTCGGTTTGTTCCGGCACCCATAATTCCACGGAGACCACCCGTACCGAATTCCAAATCACGGTAAAACCGCTCTTTAATCTCGTTTTCGTCGTTTTCTATTTGCAAAAGCTCCTTCTTGGTTTCTTCATCAAGAACAGGACTGCTTAGCCATTTTTTATACTCGGTTAAATATTCCATTTTTATGCCTCCTAATTTTCTCATACAATAATTATATCAAATAATTATATGC
>CAZTEA010000048.1:0-7790 GCA_964612315.1 uncultured Oscillospiraceae bacterium
TTTTTTGGGAAGTTATTTTAAAAATGCAATTGAAAGCGTTGACCATTGGGTTGTTTTTGTTCTTTTGGCGTTAATCGGAGCAAATATGATAAAGGAGGCTTTCGGTAAGGAAGAAAAGTTAAACGCCTCTTTTTCCGTTAAGACAATGCTTCCTTTGGCGGTTGCGACCAGCGTGGATGCTTTGGCTGTGGGCATAGGCTTTGCCATATTGGAGGTTAATATATTTGCGGCGGTAAGCTTTATAGGGGTTATAACCTTTGCTTTATCGGCGGTCGGAATATATGTGGGCAATATTTTCGGAATGAAGTATAAATCCAAAGCGGAATTTGTGGGCGGAATTGTTTTAATCGGCATGGGTCTTAAAATTTTGTTGGAGCATTTGGGAGTGTTTTAAATGACAAAACTTCTTATCAGAATTTTCGTTAAAGATTATAAAAATACACAAAGCTCGGCGGTTAGGGCAAAATACGGCGCCCTGTCGGGTTGGGTTGGAATTTTTTGCAATATATTGCTGTTTGCGGCGAAAATAATAATCGGAACTCTTGTGGGAAGCGTTTCAATTACCGCAGATGCCGTAAACAACCTTTCCGATGCCTCGTCAAGCCTTATAAGCTTGTTTGGATTTAAGCTTTCGGGGAAGCCGGCTGATAAGGAACACCCGTACGGTCATGCAAGATATGAATATTTATCGGGGCTTATGGTGGCTGTTTTGATTTGTGTCATAGGTGTGGAGGTTCTTCGTTCCTGCTTCGACAAAATTATGAATCCTGCTCAAACGGCATTTGACACGGCGGCGGCGGTAATCTTAATCGGTTCGATTTTGGTTAAATTGTGGATGATGTTGTTTGCCGGAAAAATCGGAAAAATTATAAATTCGCAGACTTTGATTGCCACGGCGGCGGACAGCCGAAATGATGTTATTTCCACGACAGCGGTTTTGCTCGGCGGGGTGATTTCAAGGATTTACGGAGTGAATTTGGACGGATATATCGGTCTTGCGGTTGCCTTGTTTATTTTATACAGCGGCTTTTCTTTGGTGAAGGAAACTCTTGACCCGATTTTGGGAAGAGCTCCCGAGGAGGAGTTTGTCAATAAAATACAGGACATGGTGTTGAGCTATGAGGGCGTTTTGGGCACTCACGATTTGTTGGTGCATGATTACGGTCCGGGGCGGATTTTCGCCAGCGTTCATGTGGAAATGGCGGCAGAGGAGGATGTACTTAAAAGCCACGACATAATAGATAACATCGAGCGTGATTTTTATGAAAACGAAGGAATACATATGATAGTGCATTTTGACCCAATCATAACACAGGATACAAGGGTGACGGACACAAGAAGATGGCTTATGGAGATTGTAAAGGAAATTCATCCGTGCCTGTCCGTTCACGATTTGAGAATGGTTCCGGGAACAACCCATACAAATCTCATATTTGATTGCGTTGTTCCCTATGAGGTGAAAATGAGCCACATGGAAATAAAGGAAAAAATAAAGGAAGAAGTAAAGAAGCGAGAACCATCGTATTTTTGCGTTATTACAATTGATTTAAGTTATGCTTCCGTTCCGAAATAAAAAGACGACCCGTATGGGTCGTCTTTTGTATTTTCTATAAATTTTCGTTAAAGAATTTTTCCATATTAGGGGCGGCGGTTTCTTCGTCTTCGCCCTCAATTCTAACGGTTAATTTGTCGCCTTGTTTAACGGAAAGGCTCATAATTCGGAAAAGTTTTTTTGCATCAGCCTCTTGACCGTCTTTTAAAAGCGTAATTTGCGACGAATGTTTTGCAGCCTCCCGAACCAAAAGTCCTGCCGGGCGGGCATGAATGCCGATTGGGTCTTTAATTTCGTAACTGAATTCTTTTATGATAATCTCCTCCCATTTATTTAAGCGTTATTGCCGGTTCGCCGTGAGCCACGGAAGCTCCGTAATTTGCGCTGATTTCTCTGTAATTTTCGAAGTTCCCTATAACCATCGGAGTTATAATTCTGTAACCCGATTGAGTAATTTTATCTTTGTCAAATTCCAAAAGCTTATCGCCGATTTTAACGGTGTCGCCGTTTTTGACATTCATTTTAAAGGCGCTTCCTTTCAGATTTACCGTATCTATTCCCACATGAATAAGAATTTCCGCTCCGCCCTCGGAAACAATTCCGATTGCATGATTTGTGTCGGCGACCATATTGACCGTGCCGTTGCAGGGGGCATAGACAATATGGTCGGAGGGCTCGACGGCAATTCCTTTGCCCAAAATTTCTTCGGAGAAAACGCCGTCATCTACTGCGGAAAGAGGCAGAATTTTGCCGCTTAGCGGTGCATAAATAATTGAATTTGAGGGCGCTTTATCGGAAGGAATTGAAACGGCACTTAAATAGCTTTCTAAATTTGATTTCACAACGGTTACACATGGTCCGTAAATAATTTGAACCCCGTTTCCCTTTTGAATGACGCCTGCGGCGCCGGAGCGGCTCAGAGTGGATTTGTCCACCAAGCTTCCGTCTTTAACTGTAATTCGGAGGCGTGTGGCACAGCAATCCACATCCGAAATATTTGCTTTTCCGCCAAGTCCCGTCACAATAAGCGGCGACTTTGTGTCGGATTTTCCCAATTTTTTGTCCTCCATATCCGAACGGGTGTAAAGCTTTACTTCGTCGGAGTCCCCGCCTCTTCCGGGAGTTTTAAGGTTAAGCTTCTTAATAAGGAAAGAAAATAGTAGGTAGTACAAAATAAAATAGACGATTCCCACAACCACAATCCAATACCAGACGGTTTTAGATGTTCCTTGCATAATTCCGAACAAAGTCAAATCAATAAGCCCACCGGAGAAGGTCATACCGACTCCGACGTTGAAAATGTGCATAAGCATATAAGCGAGACCGGCAAAAACACAATGTATAGCATAAAGCAAAGGGGCAACAAAAAGAAAGGTAAATTCGATGGGTTCGGTTATGCCCGTCAGCATAGAGGTAAGTGCGGCGGAGAGCAAAAGTCCGCCAACAGCTTTGCGCTTGTCAGGCTTTGCACAGCGGTATATTGCAAGTGCCGCACCCGGAAGCCCGAATATCATAAGAGGGAATTTGCCCGACATAAACCGTGTTGCCGAAACGGCAAAGGAGGAGGTTTGAGGGTCTGAAAGCTGGGCGAAGAAAATGTTTTGAGCTCCCTCCACAAGGCGTCCGCCAACCTCCAAAACGCCGCCCACGCTGGTTTGCCAAAAGGGCATATAAAAAACATGATGAAGTCCAAACGGGATAAGGGCTCGCTCGGTAACTCCGTAAATAAAAGTGCCGATATAATTGCTTTTTTGAACAAAGTCTCCGATGTGGCTGATTATATTTTGTATAAACGGCCAAATAAAATACATTAAAATGCCCACAAGAAGATAAACTGCGGCGGAAATTATCGGAACAAACCGTGTTCCGCCGAAAAAGGAAAGAACTTGAGGGAGCTGTATTTTATAAAAGCGGTTGTGTAAAGCTGCAACGCCGAGACCAACAATAATGCCACCGAAGACCCCCATATTTAAAGAGTCTATGCCCAAAACCGTGGTGGTTGCTCCGGTTATTCCCTTGATGCTTTCAAAGCCTGATAAAGAGCCGTAATTTGTATGAATTAAAGCGCTGATTGAGGCGTGCATAACAAAGAATGCGATAACCGATGCAAGAGCGGAAACCTCTTTTTCCTGCTTTGCCATTCCGATTGCAACACCTATGGCAAAAAGAAGAGGAAGATTGGCGAAAACAATATTTCCCGATTCGTTCAAAACCGTCAGCACGGCATAAATCGGTGTTCCTTTTCCCATAATATTTGCAAGACCGTAAGCGCTTAACATAGTTTCGTTGGTAAACGAGCCGCCTATGCCGAGAAAAAGCCCCGCAATGGGAAGTATGGCAATGGGAAGCATAAATGACCGCCCGACTCGCTGGAGTATGCCGAAAATTTTATCTTTCATATATAAGCCTCCGTAGTTAAAATTTCGTATAAGCTTAGTATAGTATAAATTTGTATTTTTATGCACAAAGAACATATAAAAAGAGAGCAGCCGAAGCTGCTCTCAAACTGTCGAAAATTATCGATATGTTTAACCACCGACGAAGCCGATGGGCATAATTTAAATATTAAAGAAATATATACTTTAAGATAAACAATACCGCAAGTACATACATAACCGGGCTGATTTTCTTAGCTTTACCTGTAAAGAGGTTAAGAACAACATAAGAAATTATTCCGAGAGAAATACCCTCTGAAATGCTGTATAAAATGGGCATAGCCAAAATACAGATGTATGCCGGGATTGCGCTTGTGTAATTATCGCTGTCGAACTTAAGGTTTGTTATATTGCTGAACATAAGGAAGCCAACAATAATTAAGGCCGGAGCGGTAGCAAATGACGGTATTGTGGTAAAGAGCGGTGCAAGGAAGGTTGCAAGCAAGAACAAAAGCGCTGTTGTAAGAGCTGTAAGACCTGTTCTTCCGCCTTCGGCAACACCGGAGGAGGATTCAACAAATGTTGTGATTGTTGATGTTCCCAAAATTGCGCCGGCTGTTGTGCCGATAGCGTCTGCCATAAGTACGGGCTTAATTTTGGGAAGTCTACCGTTTTGGTCAAGCATATTTGTTTTAGCGCTAACGCCGATAACCGTTCCCAATGTATCGAATATATCAACAAAAAGGAAAGAGAACATAACAACAGCTATGTTAAGAATATCCTTTGCGGTATATGTAAGATTTAACGCATCCTTGTTAAAGCATTGTCCGAAAGTCTTGCCTATAGCCGAGAAATCGGTGTTAATGAAAGCTTCGGGAATAAGTGGATAGTATCCTGTGTCGGGGTTGGGAATGTAAATACCTGCAAGCTGGCAGATAATACCGAGGAGCCATGTTGCGAGGATACCGATAAGGATAGAACCTTTAACTTTCTTGATATAAAGGAAAGCTGTAATAAGAGTACCGATAATTGCAAGAAGTGCGGAAATACCAACAGTATTGAAGGCATCACCGAACTTAACCATTGAAACCAAAGTGGACTCGTTAGCTACAACGATGTTGGCGTTCTGAAGGCCGATGAATGCAATGAACAAACCGATACCAACGGAAACTGCGTGTTTAAGAGGAAGCGGTATGGAGTTAAATATAGCTTCTCGAATATTGGTTAACGAAAGAATTATAAAGATAATACCTTCGATGAATACAGCGAGAAGAGCAACCTGCCAACTATAACCCATTGTGAGGACAACCGTATATGCAAAGAATGCGTTAAGGCCCATACCGGCTGAAAGAGCAAAAGGCATATTAGCCATAAATGCCATACAGGCGGTTGCAAGGAAAGAAGCCAATGCCGTTGCAAGAAGAACGGCTGTTTTGTCCATACCGGCATCGCCGAGAATATTGGGGTTTACGGCAAGGATATATGCCATTGTCATAAAAGTTGTAATTCCGGCAATAACTTCTGTTTTAACATTAGTTTTGTTTTGCTTTAATTTGAAAATTTTTTCAAACATAACTTATTCTCCTTTTTCATTATATTCTGCAATGTAAGGCAAATTACGATACAATTCCCCGCAATCGAGACCGTAGCCGATTACAAACAAATCGGGAATGGTAAAAAGTGAATAATCAGCCTTAAAATCCACCAATCTGCGAGAGGGCTTATCCAACAGAGAAACCACTCGCACGGAAAGAGGATTGCGTGTTTTAAGAAGCGCCACAATATCATTGAGGGTTCTTCCGGTATCAATAATGTCCTCGACTATGATCACATGATACCCGCTGATGTCTTGATCAAGATCCTTGGTGATTTTAACAACACCGGAAGAAACTGTGCCGTTATAATAACTTTTTGCGCACATAAATCCAATTTCACACGGAACGGTAACGGCACGGCACAAATCTGCCATAAACACAAAAGACCCCTTCAGAATGCAGACAAGCATAATGGGACGCCCGTCATAGGAATCATCAATGTATTTTCCCGCTTTTTTAACCGCTTCGTCAATCTCTTCCTTTGATATAAGAACTTTCTTGATCTTACTTTCAAAGTTTTTTACTGCTTCGCAGTCCATCCATAAACTCTCCTTTCTTTAAGATACAGTTATTTAATTATACAACTATAATATCAAAAAAAAAGAAAAAATGCAAGGAAATATCGAAAATTATCATATTTTTTCACAAATTGGCACAAAAACCCTCGCAACAGTAACTGTTGCGAGGGTTTCGAATTGCCAGAACCCGATTTTTTCGGAAGTCTGAGCGTTTGCAATTTGTAAACGCTTTTTTAGCGTAAATGCCAAAGTTAAAGCCTAACTCAAGGCAATATATGGGTATCTTGCATTTACAACGGCATACAATATGGGTAAATATGATGCCGCTAAAAGCATTCAAAACTGGTCATTTAACAGCGATGATGTGAAATCAAAAATAGAGAAATTTGTAATCAGTAAAACAGAATCTTACTACGATGATTTTTCTGCCGAAAAGATAACTTATGAAGAAGCGAATAAAAAGTTCGACATTACAAAGAATTTTACCAGCAACAGCAATGCAAAAAAGAAGGCGGATAAATTACAAATTTCGAGAACATCTTATGCAAAAGCTAATGAATTTGAAAAAATGGTGATATGCTTAATGCCGTGATAGAATATCTGAAGGTTATTGAAGAAGATAAAAATTTTAATTCGGCAAAAGAAAAAATAGAAAAAAATAAGCCGGACTTAAAACAGCAAGCAATTGCTCGAATGAACGAATGTGCTACGGTAAATGATTTTAATACAGGCTTTTCAAATATACATTGTAGCTGTAATCAACAAATCAACGGAATAATATTTGATAGAAAGATATATTGGAAATATGGATTTTACCTTACAATTACTCAGGAACAGATTTATAACAATTATGCTAATGGTAATGTAATAAAAATAATAAATTCAGAACAACAATCAAATTTACAATGTATAGTGCCACCCCTCGCAGAACAAAAGCGTATCGCAGATTTCCTCGACGGCAAGTGTGCTGAGATTGATGCGTTGGTTGCGGACATTCAGTCCCAGATCGACACATTGGAGCAGTACAAGCGCTCCGTCATCACCGAAACCGTCACCAAAGGGTTGAATACCGATGCCGAGATGAAAGACAGTGGGATTGAATGGGTTGGGATGATTCCGAACAACTGGAATACATCTAAAATCAAGTATATTGCGGAGTTTGCACCACACTGTGATGTTGTGCAATTAAAGCCCGATTTCGTAGTTGGCTATGCACCTATGGAATGTATAAAAAGAGGTTATTTTATAGAACGTACGGCTGTTTACAATTCAATTCCGAATTCATTAACGCCATTTGAAAATGGGGATATTGTTATGGCGAAGGTAACGCCTTGTTTTGAAAATGGTAATATTGCAATCATGGAAAATCTGCAATCTGGTATTGGTTTTGGCAGTTCTGAATTGTTCGTATTGCGTCCCAAAATGATAAACACAAAATACTTGTTCTACTGGCTTCAAAATGATGGATTTATAAAAAAGGCAGCATCCACTATGACAGGTATGGGTGGGCTAAAGAGAGTGTCCCCCCAATTTGTACAGGATTCCTTTATTTGCATTCCAACGATTGCCGAGCAAAAGCGGATTACGGAGTTTTTGGACACCAAGTGTACCGAAATTGACAGCATCATCGACCAAAAGAAAGAACAGTTGACCGTGCTGGAAAACTACAAAAAATCGCTCATCTATGAGTATGTGACCGGTAAAAAGGAGGTGCCTGTGCAATGACCAACATTCTATCCGAAAAGGATTA
>CAZTEA010000049.1:0-7746 GCA_964612315.1 uncultured Oscillospiraceae bacterium
GACTCGTAGTCATCAAAATTTGTGGATTCAACCAAATTCAAAAGTCGCTGCCCCTCAACAAAATAAATTCCGTCTTCTTTGGTAAGCTCAATGTTATCGCTAAGACGCATTTCTTCGAATTCAAACATTTCGTATTCTTCTTCCTCATCGGGAGTGACGGAAAGAAGATGATACACCTCGTTTAAAACCTCACGAACGCCCATTTTAGTAGCGCCGGAGATTGCAAATACCTTGTAGCCCATTTCCTCTATTTCGGATTTAAAGCTTTCGAAATTATCGTTGAATGAAGGAATGTCAGCCTTGTTTGCAACAACAATCTGAGGTTTTTGAGCAAGTTTTTCGCTGTATTTAAAAAGCTCGGCGTTAATGGTTCGAAAATCGTCTAAAGGGTCTCGCCCCTCAATCCCCGAAACATCAACAAAATGGAGTAGGACTTTGGTTCTTTCGATATGACGAAGAAATTCGTGACCGAGCCCAATTCCCTCGTGTGCGCCCTCTATAATTCCGGGAATATCGGCAATGACAAAACTACCGTCACCCATATTCACAACTCCCAAATTGGGTTCAAGAGTTGTGAAGTGATAGTTTGCAATTTTAGGTCGTGCGTCACTTACAATTGAGAGAAAAGTGGATTTTCCCACATTGGGAAATCCCAAAAGACCCACATCGGCAATGAGCTTAAGTTCAAGGGTGATTTCACGGCTGTCTCCCAAAGTGCCCGCCTTTGCAAATTTTGGTGTTTGCCTTGTGGAAGTGGCAAAATGAGAATTTCCCCAGCCGCCGCTGCCACCTCTTGCGATAATAAATCTGTCGCCGTTGTTTTTAAGGTCGCAGATAACTTTTCCCGATTCTTTGTCACGGATAATTGTTCCGCAAGGAAATTTTATAATAAGATCCTCGCCGTTTTTGCCGCTTCGTCTGCCGTCTCTGCCGTTTTGACCGTTTTGTGCAGCGTATTTCTTTTTATAACGAAAGTCAATTAAAGTGCTGACATTTTTGTCGGCAAGTGCCACAATATTGCCGCCGTTACCACCGTCACCGCCGTCCGGGCCGCCTGCCGCCACATATTTTTCTCTGTGAAAGGTAACAGCACCGTTGCCGCCGTTGCCTCCTTGAATGAAAATTGTTGAGGTATCCTTAAACATACAAATCAACTCCTTTGCCAATTTCCCGTAAAACGGGAAAAATAATGGGCTGTAAAAACAATATGTTTTTTACAGCCCTCTTAAAATCATAATTACTGAGCAATTTCGTAAACACTAACCTGTTTCTTGTTCTTGCCCTTGCGTTCAAACTTAACGCTACCGTTAATCAATGCGAACAATGTATCATCGCTGCCCTTGCCAACATTGATTCCCGGATGAATTTTTGTACCACGCTGTCTTACCAAAATATTTCCGGCTAAAACATGCTGTCCGTCACCTTTTTTGACACCAAGTCTTTTGGACTCGGAATCACGGCCGTTCTTTGTACTGCCGACACCTTTCTTATGTGCCATAGAAATTCACCTCTCTATCCGAATATAACAATCAATCTTAATTAAGCTTCAATCTTCTTGATTTCAAGCTTTGTGTAAGGCTGTCTGTGACCCTGTTTTTTGTGATAACCCTTTTTGGGTTTGTACTTGTAGACGATAATTTTCTTATCCTTACCGTTCTTAACAGCAACAGCTTCAACCTTAGCGCCCTCAACATAAGGAGCACCAAATTTAATTCCTTCACCGCCAACAGCTAAAACCTTGTCGATTTCAACAGTAGCGCCGGCTTCAACTTCAAGCTTCTCAACGAAGATAACATCTCCTTCGGAAACTTTATACTGTTTTCCGCCTGTTTCGATAATTGCGTACATAATCGTAATCCCTCCTATTACCCAAGACTCGCCAATTGAGGTAAGCAAACGCTGTTTAAAAACCTTTTATGAGCGGTTACCGTTATATGATAACATAAACAAAAATTTTTGTCAACACTTTTTTGAAAAATTCCCATAAAGTCTTGAAAAACATACCAAAGTTTGCTATAATAATTGAAAAGAGAGGTATAACTATGTTTAATGTGAGACTGGCGGATTTGGTTATCCGAATTGAAAATAAATATGAATATATCGAAAAAATGTGCAAAGATTATATTGTTTTTGATGAAAAATACAATTTTTCCGTTTCCGTAACGGAGGAGGAGATTAAAAGAGAAGAAAATGAGGATTGTTCCCATCCCGCATACCTTGAAAGCCTTGCAATTTACAGAAAAATTGCCGAAAAAATTATTGATTATAACGGCTTTTTGCTCCACGGTGTTGTTCTTGAAACTGATGACTGCGGCGTTGCTTTTTGTGCTAAATCGGGTACGGGAAAATCCACTCACGCCGCACTTTGGCTTAAGTTTTTGGGGGACAGGTGCAGCGTTATAAACGGAGATAAGCCTCTTATCCGAATAAAGGATGGAAGGGCGGTTGCTTACGGAACGCCTTGGTGCGGAAAAGAGGGTGTGAATAAAAATGCAAGCGTTGTTTTAAAGGGTGTTTGCATCCTTAAAAGAGGCGAAAGAAATGAGATTGAAAAGCTTCCTATGAAAGAGGTGTTTCCGTATCTTACGACACAGATTTATGTTCCGCAAAAGGGGATAAATATGGTGAAAACGCTGGATTTGATTGATTCTTTTGTTAAAGGAACGGATTTTTATTTACTTAAATGCAATATGGATATATCAGCCGCAGAGGTGGCTTACAACGAAATAATGAAATAAAAAAACGGGTGTATTCTTTTCTGAATACGCCCGTTTGTCTAAAGGGGGAAATCACTTTAAGCATACCACAATAATTAAAGCAAGTCAAGAACTAATTTTAAAAATTTACAGTTATGTGAAAAAAGCAATAAAACAAGCAAAGAATATTATGCAAAAAAACAGAATATATAAGTTGACAGAATACGACCTTAAATGTTATAATAATAAATTAGGAAAATACGAATATTCGTCAAAAGAACTAATTTAACAGGGGGACAAAAGTATGATTAAAGAATTTGGCAGAAAAATCGTCCTGGAGGATGGAAGCGAGTATATCGGACATGGCTTCGGAAGCAAAGAAGATCGTGTTTGCGAGCTTGTTTTCGACACCTCTATGGTAGGGTATCAGGAGGTTGTTTCCAACCCGGCGTATACTTATCAGATGGTGGTTATGACCTATCCGCTTATTGGGAATTACGGCATAACAGAGGATGATTACGAATCGAAAAATCCGACGATAGGCGGTCTTATTGTAAGAGATTACAATGATATGCCCAGCAACTTCCGCTACACCAAAACCTTGGCTGAGGTCTTGGAGGAAGATGATATTCCCGGTCTTTACGGAATAGACACGAGAAAATTAACAAGGGCAATCCGAGATAAGGGCTGCCAGAGAGCGCTTATTACCAATCTTGATACAACGGTAGAAAAGGCGCTTGAAATTATAAAATCAACTGCTATTCCCCATGATGCGGTTTCAAAAGTAAGCTGTAAAAAGCGTTGGTATTCCAGAACATCCAATCATAAGTTCAATGTGGTTGTTATTGATTGCGGAATCAAGCTGAGCACAATAAGCCATCTTAAAGAAATCGGCTGTAATGTAACCGTTGTTCCGTATAATACCAAGGCGGACGAAATTGAATTTATGAATCCCGACGGAGTTTTTGTTTCGGACGGACCGGGAAACCCGGAAGATGTTCCGGAAGTTGTTGAAACAGTTAAAACGCTTCGTGGAAAATATCCGATTTTCGGTGTGTCTTTGGGACATCAGCTTATTTGTATGGCATATGGTGCCAAGGTTTATAAGCTGAAATTCGGACACCGTGGCGGAAATCACCCTGTTAGAAATCTTGTGACGAATAAAATTGAAATAGTAAATCAAAATCACGGTTATGCGGTTGATGAGGATTCTTTGAAAGCCGCAGGACTTACATTAACGCATACTGATATTATGGATAATACCGTTGAGGGTGCAGCTTGCCCGCAAGATAAGGTTTATTCGGTTCAGTTCCATCCGGAAAGAGGTTCAGGCCCTCAGAGTGACCCGTGTTTATTTGACGATTTTGCAACAATTATGGAGGAGGGAATGGAAAATGCCTAAGCGTACTGATATAAAGAAAGTTTTGGTTATTGGCTCAGGTCCTATAGTTATAGGTCAGGCGGCTGAATTCGACTATGCCGGCACACAGGCGTGTCTTGCTCTTAAAGAAGAGGGCTACGAGGTTATTTTGGTAAACTCGAACCCTGCAACCATTATGACGGATACAACAATTGCGGATAAGGTTTATATGGAGCCGCTTACACTTGAGTATGTGGCGAAAATCCTCCGCTATGAGCGTCCGGACGCTATTGTTCCGGGAATAGGCGGACAGACAGGCTTAAATCTTGCGATGCAGCTTGCGAGAAAAGGCATACTTGCAGAGTGCCAAGTAGAGCTTTTGGGAACCAGCTGTGAAAGTATTGAAAGAGCAGAAGACAGAGAGCTTTTCAAAGAGCTTTGTGAAGAAATCGGCGAGCCGGTTATCACATCGAAAATTGCGAACTCTATGGAAGAGGGTGTTGCGGCAGCCGAAGAAATCGGTTATCCCGTTGTGCTTCGTCCTGCATTTACTTTGGGCGGAACAGGCGGCGGTTTTGCCGATAACGAAGAAGAATTCCGTGAAATTATGAAGAATGCGCTTCAGCTTTCTCCTGTCGGTCAGGTTTTGGTTGAAAAGAGCATAAAAGGCTATAAGGAAATTGAGTTTGAGGTTATGCGTGACAAAAATGACACGGCAATAACCGTTTGCAGTATGGAAAATATGGACCCGGTTGGCATTCATACAGGTGACAGTATTGTTGTTGCGCCGGCTCAAACGCTTACAAGCAAGGAATATAATATGCTCAGAAATGCGGCTCTCCGCCTTATCAGAGCACTTAAAATCGAGGGTGGATGTAATGTCCAGTTTGCTCTTGACCCTCAGTCCTTTACTTATTATGTTATTGAGGTTAACCCGAGGGTTTCCCGTTCTTCGGCACTTGCCTCCAAGGCAAGCGGCTATCCCATTGCAAGGGTTACCGCAAAGGTTGCTATGGGAATGACCTTGGACGAAATTAAGCTTGCAAATATTCCCGCAAGCTTTGAACCGAGCATTGACTATGTGGTTACAAAAATGCCCCGTTTCCCATTTGATAAATTTACCCATGCATCCAACAAGCTGGGCACTCAAATGAAGGCAACCGGTGAGGTTATGAGTATCGGCAGAACCATGGAGGAAAGTCTTTTAAAGGCAATCCGTTCTTTGGAAATCGGTGTATGCCATATTTATATGCCGAAGTTTGATCAGAGTAAAATGTCGGTTGATGACCTTTTGGCTTATATTGCCGAGGGAACAGATGACAGAATTTACGCAATAGCCCAGCTTATGTGGCTGGGAGTTGACCACAGCAGAATTTGCAATATCACACACATCGATATGTTCTTCCTCGATAAGATTAAGAATATTGTTGATTTCGAGCGTGTTTTGGAGGCGGAGGGTGCCGCTTCTGATGTGGAACTTCTTAAAAAAGCAAAGAAAATGGGCTTTTCCGACAAATACATTGCTCATCTTTGGAAAATGAGTGAGGATGAGGTATACAATCTTCGTCGTGAAAACAAAATTTTCCCGGTTTACAAGATGATTGATACCTGTGCCGCTGAATTTTCGGGCGATATCGCATACCTTTATTCAACCTATGAAGACGAGAATGAATCGGTTGTTTCGGATAAGAAGAAGATTATCGTTTTGGGTTCAGGTCCTATCCGTATCGGTCAGGGTGTTGAATTTGACTATTCAACGGTTCATGCGGTTAAGACCATTAAGGAATACGGTTATGAATCAATTATCATTAACAATAACCCCGAAACGGTTTCCACGGATTATACTACCAGCGACAAGCTTTATTTTGAGCCGCTGACCGTGGAAGATGTTATGAATATTGTTGAGCTTGAAAAGCCTATGGGCGTAATTGCTTGCTTGGGCGGTCAAACCGCTATCAATTTGGCAGAGCCTCTTGAAAAGCGTGGCGTAAAAATTATCGGAACCGATGTTTTGGCAATTGAAAGAGCCGAAAATCGTGATTCTTTTGAACACATTATGAACGAGCTTAAAATTCCTCAGCCAAAGGGCAGAGCAGTTACGAAAATTGAGGACGGTGTTATGGCGGCAAGTGAAATCGGTTATCCCGTTTTGGTTCGTCCCAGCTATGTTTTGGGCGGACGGGCAATGCAGATTGTAAATAATGAAGAGGGACTTCGTCGCTATCTTAAAACAGCCGTTGAAATCGATGAAGATAAGCCGGTTCTGGTTGATAAATACATTGTGGGAAAAGAAGTTGAAGTTGACGCTGTTTGCGACGGAAAGGATGTATTCATTCCGGGAATTATGGAGCATGTTGAAAGAACAGGCGTTCACAGCGGTGACAGTATAAGTGTTTACCCCTCATTCAGTATTTCCGATAAGGTTAAGGAAACAATTATCGATTATTCAAAGCGTCTTGCTCTCGGTATCGGAATTGTGGGTCTTTACAATATCCAGTTTATTGTTGACAAAAACGAGGATGTTTATGTTATTGAAGTAAATCCTCGTTCGTCAAGAACCGTTCCGTTCTTGTCCAAGTCAACAGGCTATTCGCTGGCGGATATCGCAACATTGGCGATCCTTGGAAAAAGCCTTAAAGAGCAGGGAATAACGGAAATTTATCCCAAAGAAAAGGAAAGATATTATGTTAAGGTTCCGGCGTTCTCGTTCTCGAAAATCAGAGGGCTTGACACATATCTCTCTCCTGAAATGAAGTCAACGGGTGAGGCAATAGGCTATGATAAGAGCCGTACAAGAGCTCTTTATAAAGCGCTTCAGGCATCGGGAATGAATGTTGTGAATTACGGAACAATTTTCGTGACCATTGCGGACAAGGATAAGGAGGAAGCAATTCCGCTTATTAAGAGATTTTATAAAATGGGCTTCAATATCGAAGCTACTTCGGGAACTGCCGAATATCTTAAAGCTCATGGTATCAAAACAAGAATTAAGAGAAAAATCAGCGAGGGCAGCGAGGAAATTTTGGAATCTATCCGCAAGGGATATGTCAATTATGTTATCAATACCCGTGATATCGGAGAGACTGAGGAAGAATCCGACGGTTATATGATAAGACGCTGTGCAGTTGAAAATAATGTAACAATTTTCACGGCGCTGGATACGGTAAAAGGACTTTTGGATGTTTTGGAAGAAATGACAATTTGCATTTCCACAATTGACGAAGATAATTAACAGTATAAAGAGACGGCAATGCCGTCTCTTTATTTATATCTGTCAATATCAGAAAGCGTAATTCCTTCGTGGACAGCAATATTTATTCCGTTGGCTATAATCGAAGAAATATCCTCTACGGCTCGGTCGATTTCTTTTGGAGTTACTATGAAATCACCTATGTCATCGGAAAGAATTTGTTTTATAAGAGGATACTTGTCGTCCTCCTCAATGGTGGAAAGCATTTTATAAAGGGGGCTGTTCTCCTTTGAATTATTTTTTAAATTTCTTACCACAAGGTCAATTGTATCACCGGTAATGGTTGCGGCGTCAACCACAGTCGGAACGCCTATTGAAACAACGGGAATCCCCAAAGTGTTTTGGTTTATTGCCGACCGAAAATTGCCTATTCCCGCACCGGGGGTAATTCCGGTATTTGAAATTTGAACGGTTGTGTTCAGTCTGTGCATTTTTCGTGA
>CAZTEA010000050.1:0-6669 GCA_964612315.1 uncultured Oscillospiraceae bacterium
CCTTTGACATTTGCAAAATTCCCTATCAAAATCTTCATCGATATTTCAGAGAATTTGCAAATTATTCTTCCGATTGTAAATTTTTAGATTGCAGTCATACTGTGGAAAAAGGATGCTCTGTTATTAAAGGAGTCGAAGACGGCGAGATATCCAAATCCCGTCATGAAAATTACACTTATTTATACAACGAATTAAAAAATATCAGAAAATGGTGATTGCTATGAACGAAATTATTATTGCTCCGTCAATTTTGGCGGCCGATATAGCTAATTTGGGAAAAGATGTTTCATTATCCGAAAAAGCCGGTGCAAAATATCTGCATATTGATATTATGGACGGTCATTTTGTTCCCAATCTAAGTTACTCCGCCGACACAGTTAAGGCTTTGCGCCCCATTTCAAACCAGGTTTTCGATGTTCATCTTATGATTGAAAATCCCGAATTTTATTTGGAAAGCTTCGCAAATGCAGGAGCTGACATTATAACCGTGCACGCAGAGGCGGTTTCTGACCTTAAGGCTATCGCAGATAAAATTCACTCTTTGGGTATAAAAGCCGGTATCAGCATAAAACCCAAAACCTCCGCAAAGGAAATCCTACCTTATATTGAGCTTTTTGACTTAATTCTTGTTATGACGGTCGAGCCGGGCTTCGGCGGACAATCTTACATAGACGAAATGGACGAAAAAATACTTATTTTAAGGGAAGCAATCGATAAATTCAAGAAAAGTATCGACCTTGAGGTTGACGGCGGTGTAGGGCTTAATAATATTCACAAGCCACTTAAAGCCGGTGCCAATGTTATTGTTGCCGGGTCTGCCGTTTTCAAAGCTGAAGATCCCGCAAAAGTGATAAAAGAAATGAAAAACACAAAAATCTAAACTTTGGCCTTCCTCTCTTCTTGCAACCATTTCTTACTAAAATAAAAAACAACCGCAAAAGGGTGTCCTTAATAAAACATTAATATTGTTTTCGTTGAAACGGCATAGGTTTTCTATGCCGTTTCTTCGTTGTTAAGTAATGATAATGGCAGTATTCCGACCAAATCATACATAATGTCAATTTCTTGTGTTCGTTTTCCGTCAATAGTCTGCGGTGCGTGAACATAAACACGCTTTACCATATCGTTTAATACTGACGGAGTTAATTCCTGTAAATCAAAATATTTATGTACCTTTGAAATAAACCTTTCCACATTGTCGTATTGTTCCTCTGTTTCGGACATTTCAGCAGATAATTTTTCGACAAGTGATTTTAATTCTGCCTGTTCCTTTTCGTAGTTTTCGGATAGCATTTGAAATTTGTCGTCCGAGATTTTTTCGCTGACATTATCCTCATAAATACGCTGAAACAATACGTCTAATTCCTTGATACGGTTTTCACTTTTTGAAAGCTGTTTTTTCTTTGCAGAAAGTTCCTTTTTAACCTCTGCTTTTTGTTTCGCTCCCAACACCTTGCGGAATTGATTTTCATAACTTTCAACAATGCCTATCACATATTTAAGATGTGCCAAAACACCCTGTTCAAGTATCGTTGCGCGGATAAAATGCGTTGAACATTCTTCCTTGCCTTTGCGTGATGTTGAGCATACAAAATGGTCTTGTCTGCTCTCAAAATACTTGCTTGTGCAGTAGTAAAGTTTTTGACCGCAATCGGCACAATATGCTATCCCGGAAAACATATTGCTTTTACCTGTTCGTGTAGGTCTGCGTTTGTTCTTCCGTAGTTCTTGCACCCGTTCCCAAGTATCAACATCAATAATTGCTTCGTGGGTATTTTCAAATATCAACTGCTTATCTTCGGGGTTATGTAATTTCTTTTTACTTTTGTATGATTGCTTGTAAGTTTTGAAATTTACAGTATGCCCCAAATATTCTTTCTTTTCAAGCATAGTTGATATTGTGTCAGCTACCCAGCGATACGGATTTTCTGGTGTAGGTAAATTTGTTGTCCGTCCCATACTCTGCCAATAAGCAGCAGGGATTAAAACTTTTTCTTCTCTCAATATCTTTGCGATTTGAGAAGGTCCGTAACCATTCATGCAAAGGTTATAAACCTTTCGCACGGTTTCAGCCGCAGGCTCGTCCAGAATCCACTTTGTTTTATCGTCAGGACTTTTCATATATCCAAACGGTGGAATTGTGGTTAAGGTTTTACCCGATTCGCCTTTTGCTTTCATAACAGCCTTTATCTTTTTACTTGTGTCTTTTGCATACCATTCATTGATGATATTAAGAAACGGAGTAAAATCACTGTCGGTTTGATTTGCACTGTCTATGCCATTGTTGATAGCAATAAAACGGATATTCTTATCAACAAACATTACCTCTGTATAAAAGCCGACTTTGAGATAATCACGCCCACTTGAATTGAAAATAACTCTTTATGATGAAAATTTTTCCGAAACAATATTAACTACTGGTGATATTCTAATAAATTTAGAATAGTTTGACAAACAAATTGAATTTTGTCTGCAAAATATCTAAAAAAGCAAAAAAGAACAGGCAAGTCAAGGGTAAATGCACGAGCTATGCTCGCCCTTGACAAACCTGTTCTTTTTTGCAGTAAGTCAGTTAAGGGGATTTAAGCCGAAAAAAGGACTTAAATCCCCTTTTCAAAAAGTGTTGATTTTTAGATTTTTGTCACGCAATAGAATACCTTTTTTGAGGTTTTGAATATAAAACCATTACCTTGTATGTTTTCGTTGATTTTAACCCCATAAAACAAGCCTTTTTCACCCTCTATTGTGTGACATTTTACCCAATATATGAGAAAAAGCACACCACACGATAAATGTGATATGCTTAACTCTCTGCAACCCTTTGACAGACCATCAATACCTATACTGTTTTATTGAGGACTGCCAAATGCGGTTGTTTTTTTATTATATATTATCTTCTATTTTCATTCACAGCTAAGCGTATTGCATAAATCACAAACGCCGCAACTATAGCGACAATTACGCCGTATTCGATATACTGAGCATCTCTTGCACAATTCACATTTACCAAAAAGTTCATATGTCCCCAACCTTCAGCCGAAAAATCTTTCAGCATCTGCTCCTCCATTGTATAAGAAGAACGAATCATATTTGCAACGGGAATCCTTATTTCGTAATATGCCAAGAAAAATGACAATACCGACGATATCGCAAAAAGCGGCGTATGAGTTTTTGATCTGCCCCACGAAATTTTCTTCAAGCATCCCAAAATAACCGTCACGGCAGTTGCAATTGCAAATACAACGCCAAGTACCACGCAGAACTTGCTTGCAAAACTCCAAGAATCAATGCCGATTATATAATGACGCCTTGCAACTTCAAGAAGAACTATACCAACCAGACCGTATGTTAAAGCCAACATAAATCCATTGGTAAGTCTCTCACTTTTTGCCATTCTTTCATTTCTTTTTTGTCTTTTTCCGGTATCCATAGCTTTTGTATTAGCCACTTTATTCATTCCTCCTATATTTCGTCTTTTTCGTACATAATTATCGGAACAACGGCACTTGCCACAGTTTCTGTTCTAAGTATCCGCTTGCCCAAACCTATTCTGAAAATTCCGGCGTTTTTCGCTTCTTCCGCCTCTTTGTCGGAAAATCCGCCTTCAGGTCCGATTAAAACACCCACGGTTTTGCAATCCAATTGAGAAAGAAGCTCCTTTAAGCCCCGCTCTCCCCGATGACCCAATTCTTCATAAGGCATAATGGGTAAATCAAGATTTGTCATCATTTGCAGCGCCGTATCAAAATTCACAGGCTCCAAAACCTTTGAAATAACACTTCGCCCGCATTGCTTTGCCGCTTCAACGGAAACCTTATTCCAACGCTTTGTTTTCTCTTTTCTTCCTTTACTGTCCAATCTCACAACACAGCGTTCCATTTCAACGGGGACAATTTCGTAAGCGCCAAGCTCCACCACCTTTTGAATAATGGTTTCCATCTTGCCCGCTTTCGGAATTCCCTGAAAAACACTTATTTTAATTTGAGGCTCGCTGTCCGACTTTTCTTTGGAAATCACCGTTCCGATACATTCCTTGGGATTGATTTTGTCAAGCCTAACCCGATAGTCATTTCCGCTGCCGTCAAAAATAAGAACTTCGCTACCGACATTCATTCTCAAAACTTTTGTAATATGAGCTGCGTTTTCTATAATTTTAACAGTATCACCGTTTATATTTTCAGGGTCCGTAAAGAAACGCCGCATAGCTTCACCCCTTAAACAACATATATCTATAGTATACCATCTCAAGTAAAATATTGCAATAGAGAATTTGAAATTTTTTGAAATTATTTGCAAACTATTGCGGTCCACTCATTTCTTATTCTGAAATCAATGCATTTAAGACCCACATTTTCAAGAGCGGCTTTAACCTCTTGATTGCGCTCATTGATTATGCCGGAGCAAATAAATGTTCCGCCCTCTCTCATAAGTCCCTTTATATAGGGCGCAATGGAAATGATTACATCGGAAACAATGTTTGCAATAACAATGTCATATCCGCCACCGATACGGTCTCTTAAACCCTCATCTGAAGTAACATCTCCGACAAATCCCATCATTCGTTTCTCTTCCAAATTATTAAGCTTTAAATTGGCAAAAGCAACTTCAACCGCTTTATCATCAATATCAACCGCAACAGCGGATTTTGCCCCCAAAAGCAGGGCAATAACCGACAAAATTCCCGAACCGCACCCAAGGTCTAATATTTTATCGTCTTTTTTTACCGCTTTTTCGATTTCTTCAATACACATCTGCGTGCTTTCGTGAGAGCCGGTTCCAAAGCTCATTCCGGGATTTATAGTAAATATCACACGATTTTCCGGATTTTCAACATTTTCCTGTTCCCATTCTGGAACTATAAGAACCTTTTCTCCGATCGCCAACGGATGAAAATATTTTTTCCAATTTTCCGACCAATCTTCATCTTTAACATTTGTCGCACTTACGGTAAGATTGCCGTACAATCCGTTTTCATCGGATTTTTTCAGAATTTTTGCCCTATTTTTAACAGCAATTAAATTTTCGGCTCCTGATGCATCATCCTTTAAATAAAAAGTTACCGATGAATCTTCATCTTTAAGTTTTTCAAGTTCTTCGTCAACATAATCCCAATATTTTCGATTATTTTCCAAAAATTCGGCAAAATCATCTTTGTCGCTTATTATAACTCCGCTTATTCCCATATCGTAAAGAATACCCACCAATGGCTCTATACCCTCACCGGTTGTTGTAATTTTAACTTCTATCCATTCCATATTTTTCTCCCGTATAATCGCAAAATTCCGCCATATCAAAGATATGACGGTATCTTGCTTAATTAAACCATTCTTTCATAGAATCAAAGAAGCTCTTCTTCTTTGAATATTTAACGGTTCCCACACTATCACCGAACTGCTTTAAAAGCTCTTTCTGCTCTTTATTAAGACCCTTTGGCGTTTCAACAATAATTTTAACATATTGATCGCCTCGTGTGCCGCCACCGTGAAGCCTCGGAACCCCTCTGCCTTTTAATCTGAACACAGTTTCCGATTGAGTGCCCTCAGGGATATCATAAGACACTTTGCCGTCAATTGTAGGCACCTCAATTTCAGCGCCCAAAGCCGCCTCAACAAATGTAATCGGAAATTCGCACACAATATCAAATCCCTGACGGGTAAAGAATTTGTGCTTTTTAACATTAACCGCAACCAAAAGATCTCCGCAAGGACCGCCGTTTTTGCCGGCATTTCCCTGTCCGCTGACAGAAACCATCTGCCCTGAATCAATTCCGGCAGGAATTTTAACTTCAATTTTTCGGTTTTTCATAACCTCGCCTTTTCCTCCGCAAGAGGAACAAGGCTGTGTCACTATCTTACCTTTTCCGCCGCACTTGCTACACGGACGAACACTTTGAACCTGCCCAAAAATACTGTTTTGAACGGTTTTCACCTGTCCTGTTCCACCGCAAGCGGAACAATTTACGGGCGAACTTCCTTTTGCCGCACCGCTACCGTTACAATCAGAACAATTTTCCGAACGCCTTACATTCACTTCAACGGTCTTTCCAAAACACGCTTCCTCAAAAGTCAAATCGACTCTTATTTGCACATCACCGCCCTGTCTCGGAGCGTTCGGATTTTGCCTTGAACTTCTTCCTCCGAAACCGCCGCCAAATAAATCAAATATATCTTCAAAGCCGCCAAAACCGCCGCCGGCACTTGAATCCACGCCGGCATGACCGAATTGGTCGTATCTTTGACGCTTTTCGTCATCTTTCAGCACATCGTAAGCTTCCGAAACTTCTTTAAATTTTTCTTCCGCTTCTTTTGCTTTATCTCCCGGATTAAGATCCGGATGATACTTCTTGGCAAGCTTTCGATACGCCCTTTTTATCTCATCGGCACTTGCGCCTTTTTCAACGCCCAATACCTCATAATAATCTCTTTTATCTGCCAAATTTCTCACCTACTAAGCCAAACATCAATATGTTCGCCAAGGTTTCCCAAAGCGAACATATTAAGCTTTAATTATTTATCTTCATCAACAACCTTATAGTCGGCGTCAACCACATTATCGTTTGCACCGCCCGCAGCGTTGCCGTCAGCTCCCTGCTGAGCCTGTTGCTGTGCCGCTGCCTGTTCGTAAAGCTTCTGAGAAACAGCATAGAACTTCTGAGAAACAGCCTCTGTC
>CAZTEA010000050.1:6679-7726 GCA_964612315.1 uncultured Oscillospiraceae bacterium
GTGCTTTAACAGCTTCAACATCAAAATCTTCAGTCTTAAGCATTTCCTTAAGCTTATCAACTTCTGCCTGTATACCGCTCTTTTCGTCCTCGGAAATCTTATCGCCGATTTCGCCTAAAGTCTTTTCTGTCTGATACACCATGTTATCAGCGCTGTTCTTAACATCAACTTTTTCCTTGTTCTTCTTATCTTCAGCAGCAAATTGTTCTGCCTCCTTAACTGCCTTTTCAATATCTTCTTCAGAGAGGTTTGAACTTGAAGTGATTGTTACATCCTGCTGATTACCTGTTCCCAAATCTTTCGCCGTAACATTAACGATACCGTTTGCATCAATATCAAATGTAACTTCAATCTGCGGAACACCACGGGGTGCCGGCGGAATATTATTAAGACTGAATCTACCCAAAGTTTTGTTATGAGCCGCCATTTCACGCTCACCCTGAAGCACATGAACCTCAACACTTGTCTGGCTGTCTGCCGCTGTGGAGAATACCTGACTCTTTTTGGTCGGAATAGTTGAGTTTCTCTCAATTATTTTTGTGAACACGCCGCCCATAGTTTCAATACCCAACGAAAGGGGAGTTACATCAACCAAAACGAGGTCATCGATTTCACCTGTCATAACGCCGCCCTGAATACAAGCACCGAGAGCAACACATTCGTCGGGGTTAATACCCTTATGAGCTTCTTTTCCGATAAACTTAGCAACAGCTTCCTGAACCGCAGGAATTCTTGAAGAACCTCCGACCAAAAGAACCTTATCGATATCATTTACGGATATACCGGCGTCAGCAATTGCTTTTCTTGTCGGCTCCATCGTCTTTTCTACCAAATCGGCTGTAAGCTCGTTGAATTTCTGTCTTGTAATGGTTATATCAAGATGCTTGGGACCTGTTGCGTCCGCTGTAATAAACGGAAGGTTAACATTTGAAGACATTACTCCCGAAAGCTCGATTTTAGCTTTTTCGGCAGCTTCCTTAAGTCTCTGGAGCGCCATCTTATCCTGTTTTAAGTCAATGCCGTTTTCTTTCTTGAACTCATCTGCCA
>CAZTEA010000051.1:0-7626 GCA_964612315.1 uncultured Oscillospiraceae bacterium
ACATCCTCCATTGCCTCATTTATCTGTCTTTTCATTTCCGCAAAAATATGTTTGTGTGTTATCTTATTTAAAGCCTCAAGTTTTTCCTTGTCGGAAAACACCTCTTTTGCAAGGAGCTTTCTGTTTATTTCGCCATTGTCTTCCAAAATATCTTTTCCGAAATAATCAACCGCTTCATAATACGCAGCTCCACCCTTTAACATAACCTGACGGGAAATTTTATCCGCATCCACAATTTTTGCTCCGAGTTTTTCAAATTCTCGGCTCACGGTGCTTTTTCCCGCACCGATACCTCCGGTTATACCTATTATTTCCATATGTTGCACCTCTATTTTGTATCGTACCAGCTTTCGCCCGTATTAAGCTCAACCGCCAAAGGAACCGAAAGCTTTGCGGCGCTTTCCATTTCTCGTTTAACTATCTCTTTAACGGCATCAAGTTCATCGGGATATGTTTCAACAATAAGTTCATCGTGTATTTGAAGAATAAGCTTCGATTTAAGGTTATTCTTCTTCAAAGCTTTAAAAACATTAACCATTGCAATTTTGATAACGTCCGCCGCCGACCCTTGAATGGGAGCATTCATAGCCACTCTTTCACCGAACGCCTTTGTTATTTTATTGCTCGCACGAAGCTCGGGCATATAACGCCTTCTGCCGAAAATCGTGGAAACATAACCGTCCTGTGTTCCGTTTTCCACAACTTCGCCAAGATATTTTTTAACACCCGAAAAATTATTGAAATATCCCTCAATATACTTTTTGGCTTCACCGTAAGAAATACCTATATCCTGTGACAGCGAAAACTCGCTTATGCCATATACAATTCCAAAATTAACGGCTTTTGCGGCGGTACGCATTTCTCCCGTAACCTCATCAAGGGGTATACCGAAAACCTGTGATGCGGTTTGAGTATGAATGTCTATATTATTTAAAAACGCCTCACGCATATTGAAATCGTCTGATATATGAGCCAAAACACGAAGCTCGATTTGTGAATAATCGGCATCGGCAAAAAACTTTCCGTTCGGCGCAATAAACATTTTTCTCATTTGTCTGCCAAGGGGTGTCCTCACCGGAATATTCTGTAAATTCGGCTCCGTACTGCTTATTCTTCCCGTGGCTGTAACCGTTTGGTTAAAGTTTGAATGAATTCTTCCCGTATCGGGATTTATAACCGCAAGAAGCCCGTCAACATATGTGGATTTAAGCTTTGCCAGCTGTCTGTAATCCAAAACCGCCTTAGCAATCGGATGCACCGACTTAAGTTTTTCCAAAACATCAACATTTGTGGAATAGCCGGTTTTGGTTTTTTTGCCGTGGGGAAGATTAAGCTCGCCGAACAATACTTCACCCAGCTGTTTCGGCGAATTTATATTAAATTCTTTTCCCGCATAACCGTATATTTCCTCTGTAAGCCTTGCCAAATCCCTACTTAATTCGTTTCCGAAATTTTCAAGAGCCGTCTTGTCAACCAGCACACCTTCAATTTGCATACTTGCCAAAACCTCAATAAGAGGCATTTCGATTTCGTAACAAAGCTTTTCTTGATTGTTGGCTTTTATTTGCTCCGAAAGCTTTTCTTTAAGCCGTTGTATGGAAAACAGCTCCCGTGCCGTCGTCTCTTTCTTATCTTCGCTCGGTTCGTCGCCGAAATTCATCATCAGTTGTCCGTTATCGTCGGAACTGTTCGGCGAAATATCCACCCCGGCAATCTCTGCGGCAATATCTTCAAGGTTGTATCCTTTTCGAACAGGATTTATTATATAAGCCCCAATCATCACATCAAAGCCAATACGGTTAAACCCTATACCCGATTTTGAAAGCTCTATGATATCCTCTTTGATATTGTATCCGATTTTAATTGCATTTCCTTCGAAGAACTCCTTTAAATCAGAGGCATTCGGGTTTTCCACAAGATAATATTCGTCGTTTAAAGCAAATGCAATACTACCTTTATTATATTTGTAAACAACCTCGCCATCTTTAATCTCGCTCAAAATTTCCGATGAGACAATTTGGCACTTCTTGTCGAATTTCACAATCTCGGCTTTTTGGGGTTTAAGATTAAGTTTTGCAATAAACTGCTTAAAATTCAATCTTAAAAGTATATCGGCAAGGGAATTTTCGTATTCTTTAAGCGAATAATTGTCAATATTGTAATCATCGGGCACAAACCTGTCAATCGTCGCTAATTTTTTGCTCATAAATGCATCATCTCTGCCGTTTTCAAGCTTGCTTCTCACCGATTTTGTAACCTGAATATTTTCGATATTTTCATAAATGTTTTCTATACTCTTATATTGTGAAATAAGAGAAAACGCAGTCTTTTCGCCAACGCCTGCAACACCCGGAATATTATCGGAAGTATCCCCCATAAGACCTTTAACATCAATAAATTCCAATGGAGTAACACCGTATTTATCAACCACACCGTCATCATCGTAAACCGTCGTGGTAGTTTGACCCATTCTGGTTATAACAAGACATATTTTAACATTTTTCGATGCGAGCTGCAAATCATCTTTATCTCCCGTTAATATAAAACAATCCTTTTGATTTTCATCACAAATTCTCGAAACTGTGCCGATTATATCATCGGCTTCATACCCCGGCTTTTCAAGGCAAGCAATATTCATCGCTTTTAAAACTTCCTTTATCAAAGGAATCTGAACCAAAAAATCCTCCGGCGCAGGTTTTCGCTGAGCCTTGTATTTATCATACATTTTATGTCGAAAAGTCTTTTCTTTAACATCAAACGCAACGCAAACACCGTCAGGCTTTATCTCATCAAGCTGTTTAAACAAAATATTCAAAAAACCGTAAACCGCATTGGTCGGTGTTCCGTCGGGAGCGTTTAACATTCTTATGCCGAAGTACGCTCTGTTTAAAATACTGTTTCCGTCTATTATCAAGAGTTTGTTCAATTCATTTACCTCTTTCCGAAATTCAACTTATTTAAATATATTCTGCACAAACGCCTTTTTTCCTTTTATTGTATCATAAAACAATTTATCAAACATAAAATTCCTATAAAACAAATAACAAGAAAGGACAAAAGTTATGTATGTTATAAAAATGAAAACAATAATCGCCTACATTGCGGCAATTACCCTTTTAATGACCGCCGCAGGCTTATATCTTGTAAACAAAAACATTACGGCAAATACCTCTGTCGAAAATTCTGTCGAAGTTCCGATTATAATGTATCACAGCATTCTTCAAAACACAAAGAAATCCGGGCGTTTTGTAATAACTCCCGCTCAGTTCGAAGAAGACCTGAAATTTATTGAAAAAAACGGCTATACCACCGTTTTTATGAGTGATTTAATAGATTATGTATACAACAAAACGCCTCTGCCGAAGAAGCCGATAGTTTTAACCTTCGACGACGGCTATTACAACAATTACACATATATTTATCCCCTTTTAAAAAAATACAACGCCAAGGCGGTTATTTCAATTGTGGGAGCATATACCGATCTATACACGCAAAGTGCAGATGTAAATCCCGAATATTCGCACCTTTCTTGGGATAATGTAGAAGAAATGATGGACAGCGGTCTTGTGGAATTTCAAAATCATTCATATAACCTTCACAGCACCGACCAAGGGCGAAACGGTTCAAAGAAAAAAAGCAATGAAACTGAGAAAGAATACGCAAAATTTCTTACCGAAGATTTATTGCTTCTCCAGAATGAATTTACCGAGCATACCGGCTACACGCCTCTTGTATTTACCTATCCTTTCGGCTCTGTAAGCGAGGCGTCCTTTGATGTAATCAAGCAATTGGGCTTTAAAGCCTCTTTATCCTGTGAAAACAAAACCAACTACATAAAAGCCGGGGACAAAGAATGCCTTTTTATGCTGAATCGATTTATAAGAACCCCTGAACTGCCGCTGAGCTCAATTTTAAAATAATCTTTCATATAAACTCCAAATAAAACAATATGAAGTATATATTTAATGCACAGCCCAAAATACCGAAAATTTTAAATGCAAGTTTTCGTGTTTTGTGTCGAAAAATCATCATTCCCGACAAAGCCCCCACGCCGCCGAGCAAAGTAAGGAAGATTAAAATATTTTCACTTATTCTGTGCCTATGTTTTACGCTTTGCCGCTTATCAAAACCGTATAAGATAAACGCAAACACATTTAAAATACCCAAGACTTTCAGCATCACATACCTCTTAAAGTCAAAAACGGCACCGAGACAAGAAAGTTATCTCGGTGTCGCTTGTATTATTTCAAAAGACCTTTTTCCATTTTTAATTTAATAATTCTCTTAACACTTTCATCAATGCGGCTTTCCGAAATTTTTCCGTCTTCAACGGCATCCAAAACGCCCTTAACGGCTCCTGCAAAGTCATTGGGCATAAGAATCATATCCACGCCGGCATTTATGGCTTTGATTGCAGCCTCTCCCGAATCGTATTTATTTGTGATTGCCTGCATATTCATAGCATCCGTTATGATAATTCCGTTAAAATTAAGCTCCTTGCGAAGCAAATCCGTAACAATCTTTTTAGAAAAAGTTGCAGGATTTTCCTTATCCAACGAACTTACCGTCATATGACCTATCATAACAAAATCCGCACCGCTTTCAATGCCCTTTTCAAAGGGTACCAAATCCGTCTTTCGAATCTCCGACCGAGCTTTATCCGATTTAACCGCACCGTCATGAGTATCGCCCGTTGTCATACCTTGACCCGGAAAATGTTTCAATGTTGCGGAAATTCCGTTTTTGTCCAAACCGCTTATAACATTTGAAACCATTTCCGAAACCACTTCGGGGTCACTTCCGAAAGAACGATTTCCTATTACATTATCCGCATCCGAAGAAGATACATCTGCAACCGGAGCAAAATCGACATTGAATCCCAATTGACTCAGCTTTTTTCCGATTACAAAACCCACCTCGTAAGCACGCTCGTAATCCATTTTTGCGCCTATGCTTCCCATAGACTCAATCTTTTCCATATCGATTTCGGGATTATCCGAAAGACGAGAAACTCTTCCACCCTCCTCATCAACACCGAAAAACATCGGAATTTCAGAAAATTCTTGCGTTTTCTCAAGCATCTCCGATATCTGTTCTTCTGTTAGAATGTTCTTTGCAAAATAAATCAAACCGCCCACCGGCTTTTCTTCAACAGCCGATTTTGTCGCTTCTCCCGCACGGATAACCTCATCATAACCCGTAAGCTGTTCGGGAGTAACAAAAAACATTTGATAGACTTTTTCTTCGATAGTCATATTCTTGATGTATTCGTCAATTTCCTTATCTGTATTCAGTTTTGTTACCGTTTCCTTTGCTTTTTCTTTCGGTTTTTCGCTACTCGGCTGAAAAAGTGTGCAGCGACTCAGCAAATATATTAAGCAAATCAGTAAAATTACACCCAAAATTATATGTTTATAAAATCTCTTCATTATTCTTCCTCTTCTATAGCATAGCCGATTTTTCCGCCGTTATACATACTGATATCATTCGGCACATCATTCAAATACCAGCCTTCCTCGTAATTGGGATTTCCCGAAATATAGATGGCCTCCAAATAACACTCATCGTACCCTTCCGCATCCGTATAAGACGGTTCGCCCGGAAGCCAAAGTCCGTAACTGTTAAAGTCGCTTCCGTCAAGCCAATTAACCTTGTACCAAGCTTCTGACGAAGTTCTTGAAGCCCCCAGCCAAAGAACACGAATACCTTGCTCGTATGCCAGTTGAGTTATCTTGTTAAATTCCTCTTCCGAATTGATAGAAGCAAGATAGGTATTCTTACCGTAGCGTCCAGCCTCATACTTTGCGGAAGACCATGTTATATCACTTTTAACGATATGATACTTATGCTCCTTGTTTTTTGCGCTTTTATCGGTTTTCGATTTGCCGCCTTTATCCTTTTCTTCATATTCCGACTCATCATTTTTATCGGACTCAGCTTTATATTCCTTATCATTTACCTCGTTGTCCGTGTTCTCGTTATCGTTATTATCATCGGAATAGCTCCTGTCAAAATTGCCTATTCCGACAGAGGTAAATATCTTACCCAGAAAACTTCTGCGACTTACGGGATTAACATATCCGTAATACACAACAATCGTACCGAGCAAAAGAGTTATGACAAGCACAACAGAAACAATCACAAGCGCAACAACACTTTTACTTATTTTCTTCTTTTGAGCTTTCTCTTCGTAAGTTTCAGATGGGTTAACGCCCGTTATTGTTTCTTCCGAATAAACCGAATAGTCTATCTTTTCCTCTCTTTCGGGTACATAATTTTCACTATTGTTTACGGTTGTTTGAGGAATTGTTTGCGATACATTATCGTTACTTTGAGACGGATAATTTGAAGAAGAATGCGCATACACTTCGTTTTTCTTTTGTGCAAGCCCGATTTGCCGAGGGTCTTGAACAATATTTGAAGTCCTTTCCACCTTCGTTCCGCACACCGTGCAAAACAGCGCCCCATTGCTAAGCGTATTTCCGCATTTTGAACACCACATAAATTTCTCTCCTGTCAGCTTATGTTTATCAATTTTAAATTAGCACAATATTATTTTACAATAAATTCTCTTTTCTGTCAACACATTACAAAAACCGACGGCAAAAATTTGCCGCCGGTTTGTAAAATTTCAAATTATTCGCAACAGTCGCAATCTCCGTCGCATTCAAATTCGATTTCAATAGGTTCGCCGCAATAAGGGCAAACCAAATCATCGCACTCGAAATCCTCATATGACAAAAATACATCTTTGCCGCACTTTTCGCACTTTATGGCAAATTCCTCGTCTTCTTCATCGTCATATTCATAGACTTCCTCGTCAAAAACCTCATCGCATAAAACATCGATGGATTCTTCGATATCATCAATCTGATCGGCAACGAAGCCCTGCTCATCGTCAATCAATTCGATTTCATTTGTTATATCACCCAAAAGAGCAATAATTTCGTTTAAAAGCTTTCCTTCGTTTGAATCGTTGTCAAGCTTCATACCGTCAGCAAGACCTTTAAGGTAAGCTGCTCTGTTTGTTAAATCAGACATAGTAACCTCCCAAATTATACTCTTGACATATATTCCGATGTTCTTGTATCGATTTTAATAACATCGCCTTCGTTAATAAACATAGGAACAGTAATTGTTGCGCCTGTTTCAACCTTTGCAGGTTTGGTAACATTGGACGCAGTATTACCTTTAATGCCCGGTTCCGTTTCAATAACCGCAAGTTCAACGAAATTCGGCGGTTCAACGCTGAATACGCTGCCCTTATACGAAAGAATTGTAACCAACATATTTTCCTTAACGAACTTAAGAGCATCGCCCAACTGGTCTTCGCTGAGAGGCATCTGTTCGTATGTCTCTTGATCCATGAAATAATAAAGACCGCCGTCTTCGTATAAATATTCCATATCCTTTCTTTCTATATGAGCTTTAGCAACCTTTTCTGTAGGGTTAAAGCTTCTTTCAACAACAGCACCGTTAATAACATTTTTCATTTTTGTTCTTACGAAAGCTGCACCTTTACCCGGCTTTACATGCTGAAATTCAACAACCTGATATACATTGCCTTCAAATTCAAATGTTATTCCGTTTCTGAAATCACCCGCTGATATCATGGGTATACCTCCT
>CAZTEA010000052.1:0-7409 GCA_964612315.1 uncultured Oscillospiraceae bacterium
GGGGGAGAAATATAAAGAATGTCATTCCAAGCTTATGCCAATTATTGCTAAAGAAAAAATAATAGGCATACGAGTTCCAAAGCTCAGGAGCTTTGCCAAAAATCTTACCGATTACGAGGAGTTTTTAAAGTTATTGCCGCATACATATTACGAGGAAAACAATCTGCACGCCTTTTTGATTGAAAGAGAGAAAAATTTTGACAGATGTATAGAGAAGCTGAATGCTTTTTTGCCGTATGTGGACAACTGGGCAACCTGTGATTGTATGAAACCGAAGGTGTTGAAAAAAGAACCTAAAAAGCTTATGAATCACATAGAAATATGGCTTAATTCCAAAGATGTTTATACGGTGCGATACGGGATAAATCTTTTGATGAGCTTTTATCTTGATGAAAATTTTGAAGAGAAATATCTGAAAACTGTTGCAAATGTCAGTTCAAAAGAATATTACATAAATATGATGCGGGCATGGTTTTTTGCGACGGCGCTGGCAAAGCAATACGAGAAAACTTTGCCGTATATGGAGAACAAAACTTTGGACAAATGGACGCATAATAAAAGTATACAAAAAGCTGTAGAAAGCCGAAGAATTGTATCGGAGCATAAAGCGTATTTAAAAACCTTAAAACGATAAAACACACAGTTTTATTTTAAAACTGTGTGTTTTCGATTTATACATTGTTTTCGAGTAAATCCAATAAGGTGACGGAATCAAAATAATCGTTTGCGATTTTATGAAATTTTTTCCACATAGGGAGAGTTTTGCAATTGTCTGCACGCTGACAGTTTACTCCGTCACATTCAAGACATGAAACCGGGGCTAAATTTCCCTCGGTAAGTCTTAAAATTTCCCCCACGGTATACTCAATGGGCGTTCTTGAAAGCTTATATCCGCCGCCTTTGCCGTGTATTCCCTCAACAAGATTGTTCTTTGAAAGAACGGTCATAATTTTTTCAATATATTTAAGTGAAAGCTCTTGTCTTTCAGCAACGGCCTTCATGGGAATATATTCATCACTTTTTTGTTCTGCAAGGTCAAGCATCACTCGAAGAGCATACCTGCCTCTGGTGGAAATCATCATTAAGCAATTCCTCCGTTTACAACTTTTTCGGCATAACGAACACTTTCCATAGCGTCTTTTGCGTATTTGTCCGCTCCGATTTTATCGGCGTATTCTTGAGTGAGAACGGCACCTCCAACCACGATTTTACACCAGGGTGCTTTGTTTCGCAGTTGTTTAATGGTTTCCTCCATAGCAGGTACGGTTGTTGTCATTAAGGCACTTAACCCAACCAAAGGAGCATGGGTGGATACAACTTTTTCGACAATTTCTTCGGGAGGAACATCTTTCCCCAAATCGATAACATCAAAACCGTAATTCTCCAGTAAAAGCTTTACAATATTTTTGCCGATATCGTGAATATCTCCGAAAACTGTGGCGATTACAAATTTTCCTTTACTGTCGGATTTATCCTCGCTTGCCATAAAAGTTTTTATGGATTCAAAAGCGGATTTTGCGGCTTCGGCACTCATCAGAAGCTGGGGCAGATACACGGTTTTCTTTTCAAAACCTTGTCCTACAATATCAAGTGCCGGAATTATTTCGTCGTTCACAATTTTAAAAGGCGGAACAGAGGCGAGAAGCTCTGTTGCCAAAGCTCCGGCTTTGTCTTTAAAGCCTTTGATAATGGCGTGTTGAAGATTGGATGAAAAACTGTCATTTTCCTGTTTTGTCGTTGCTGTTTGGGGGGCGGATACAACTGTAAAGGCATCGGAGGCTTCAATATATTCCGCACAATTTTCGTCCAATCCCTTTAGTGCATTATAAGTATAGTAAGTTTTCATCATATCCGCCGAGTAGGGATTCATAATGGCGGCGGATAATCCGTTTTCGAGGGCAAGCCCGAAGAATACGCTGTTAACGGCATCACGGCAGGGAAGCCCGAAGGACACATTTGATACTCCCAAAGAGGTGTGACAACCAAGTCCGAAGCGTATGTCTTTTAGGGCAGAAAGCGTGTTAAGTGCGGCTTTGTTGTCAGCGCTGATTGTCATTGCCAAAGTGTCAAAAATAATGTCTTTTTTGTCTATTCCGTATTTTTGAGCGACGGAAAGAATGTTTTCGGCAATTTTAACTCTCTCCGCAGCAGTCTCGGGAATACCGTTTTCATCTAATGTTAAAGCAACCACCAAACCGCCGTATTTTTTCACAAGCGGAAAAACCGCTTCCATACTTGATGCTTTCCCGTTAACGGAATTTATCATGGCTTTTCCGTTGTAACGGCGCAGAGCGGTTTCCATGGCTTCGATATTTGAGGTATCAATCTGGAGGGGCAAATCGATAATTGCTTGCAATTCGCAGACTGCAGTCTTTATCATATCAACCTCGTTTATATCGGGAAGACCCACATTTACATCTAAAATATGCACGCCTTTTTCATGCTGGTTAATTCCCTCGGCTAAAATATAATCAATATCATTTTCAATAAGCGCTTGCTTAAAACGCTTTTTGCCCGTAGGGTTAATTCGCTCGCCGATGAGAACCGGTTTTTTGTCGAATTTCACCGAATGGGTATACGATGAAACAACCGTAATATTTTTCTTTGTAACGGGAAGAGGAGAGGTGTCGTTAGTTTTGTCGAAAAGGGTTTTGATGTATTCGGGGGTCGTTCCGCAACAGCCCCCCACAACACGAACACCCTTTTTCATAAGGGCGGCAACTTCCTCTGTGAATTCCTGAGGAGTAACATCAAAAATTGTTTTATTATTAATGGATTTCGGAAGTCCCGCATTCGGCTTTAAAACTACGGGAACAGAAGCATTTTCAAGTAATTCCTCAACCACATTTCGAAGCTGACGAGGACCTAAAGAACAATTTGCGCCGATGGCGTCCGCTCCCATACCCTCAAGCATAGCAACCATTGCAGAGGGTGTTGCACCCGTCATAAGCTTTCCGTCGGTTCCATATGCGTTTGAAACGATAATCGGAAGATTGCTGTTTTCTTTGGCGGCAAGCAATGCGGCTTTGGTTTCGTAACAATCATTCATGGTTTCGATTATTATTAGGTCAACACCGTATTTTACGCCGAGTGTTACGGTTTTGGCAAATGTTGAAACAGCGTCCTCAAAGTCAAGGTCGCCCAAAGGCTTAAGAAGCTTTCCCGAAGGACCGATGTCAAGGGCGATAAATTTTTCGCCAGGGGATGAGCTTAATTCCTTAGCGGCTTTGGCGTTTGAAACTGCGGCAGATATTATTTCCTCCAGCTCTTTTTCGGAAAATTTTAAAGTGTTTGCTCCGAAAGTGTTTGTGCTGACCACATTACTACCTGCGTTAAAGTAATCCGTATGGATTTTGGTTATGATTTCCGAATGGGTTATGTTCCATATTTCGGGAAGCTCACCGGGCTTTAGACCGCATTCTTGAAGAAGCGTTCCCATACCTCCGTCAAGGTAGACGGTGTTTTGGTTTAAATAGTCTGAAAATTTCATATTGCACCTCTGAATGCACAGTCGTATTTATTGCAGTTTGTGCATTTGTTGTTTGTATTTTTTTTTCTTTCCTCCGAAAGCCCGACAAATGCCGTAACTGATTTGGAGGGCGACATAAGTAAGCTGTCGTTTAGGGCTATACCTATTCTTTTAAAACAATCCAAAACAGAAACAATATCTTTCTGAACGGAAAGGGATAAGTCACCGTATCCCGGGCTGAATCTCGGTTTGAGAGCCAGCTTTGTTTCGCTTTTTAAATCTTCGCAAAAGGTATCGCACAAAGCCTCAACACGCTCGGAGCCGATTGCCTGAAACATTATGGCTTTTGAGGGGGAAATTCTGCTGTATTTGCCGATAATTCTGTCAATTTCCGTGCCTATTGTAGCGGCAAACACAAAAATTCGTTTGCAATCCTTTAGATTTTTACCGAGATTTTCGGATTTTACGGAGAAATATCCGAAGTCGCATAAATCGCCTTTAATCGATGTGCCGATTTCACGGCAGCAGACATTGTATGAAAGTTTGTTCTTAACCTCGGCAATGCAGGAGCGCATAAGATTAAGCATTGTATCATCGGCATTTTTACAGCCTGCATATCTTAAAATTTCTTTTTCGCAAAATGGTGGTTCTTCGTAATTTTTTGTTATAATAATTGAATTCATTTTCCTAAAATATCGGAAAGATTGCTTTGAATCTTTCGGGCAACATCAGGTTTATTCATAGAGTATACATGAATATTGGTAATTCCGTTGGCGTATAAATCGATTATCTGGTCGGTTGCATAGGCAATTCCGGCTTGCTTCATTGCTGCCGGGTCTTGTCCGAATTTGTCCACAAGACTCTTAAACCTCTGAGGCATAAACGAACCTGAAAGCTTTATGGCACGGTCAACCTGATTGGCGTTTGTAATTGGCATAATTCCGGGGATAATCGGAATTGTTATGCCGGCTTCACGAATTTTATAAAGAAAATTATAAAGCAGATTGTTGTCGAAAAACATTTGCGTTGTTAAAAAATCGCATCCGGCATCAACCTTTTCTTTAAGATATTTTATATCTTCTTTTTGATTTTGGCTTTCCGTGTGAATTTCGGGATAACAGGCTCCACCGATACAAAAGTCAAACTCGGAATTTTTTAATTCGTGAATTAACTCAATGGCATGATGATAGTCCCAATCTTTTCTGTCAGAATTTAGAAGTGCTTCGGGAATATCCCCACGAAGCGCCATAACATTTTGAATATTTGCCTCTTTAAGGTCTGAAATCATTTTCCTTACAGTTTCTTTGGTCGAAGAAACACAGGTAAGATGGGCGAGGGTCGGTACATTGTAAAGACTGTTTATATTCTTTGCGATATCAAGGGTATATTTGCTTGTTCCGCCGCCGGCACCGTATGTAACACTCATAAAGGATGGCTTAAGCTTTGCGATTTCTTCCGTGGCAGTTTTAATATTTTCGAAACTCGTCTCGGTTTTCGGAGGGAAAACTTCAAAAGAGAGAGCAAGCTTGTTTTGGTTTATTATGTCTTTTATTTTCATTAAAAATCCTCCTGTCAATTTTAATCAACATATATTATACTACCTATACGGTAGGAAGGTCAAGGGGGTCTACGAAAAAACAGTTGCAAAAAAGTTGTTATTTTGCAACTGTTTTTTGGTTACTTATTCAAAAAGAGGAGTTGATAAATAGCGGTCGCCGGTATCGGGCAAAAGAACAACGATGGTTTTTCCTTCGTTTTCCGTTCGAGAAGCAAGCTTAATTGCGGCGCAAAGTGCCGCACCCGAGGAAATACCGACCAAAATACCCTCTGACTGACCGACAAGCTTTCCGAAAGTGAAGGCCTCGTCATTTTCGATTGCCATTATTTCATCATAGATTTTTGTGTCGAGAACCTGAGGAACAAATCCGGCTCCGATACCCTGAATTTTGTGAGCTCCCGCAACCCCGGTTGATAAAACGGCGGAGGAGGAAGGCTCTACCGCTATGATTTCGATGCTCGGCTTTTGTTCTTTTAAATATTTGCCGACACCGGTTATTGTTCCGCCCGTGCCGACGCCGGCAACGAAAATATCCACACAGCCGTCTGTATCTTCAAAAATTTCGGGACCGGTAGTATCGAAATGAGCTTGCGGATTTGAAGAATTTACGAATTGCCCGGGGATAAAGCTGTTTGGAATTTCTTTTGCAAGTTTGTCCGCTTTTTCGATTGCTCCCTTCATACCTTTTGCACCGTCGGTAAGAACAAGCTCCGCTCCGTACGCCTTCATAATTTGTCTGCGCTCTACAGACATGGTTTCGGGCATCACAATTATTATGCGATATCCTCTGGTTGCGGCAACGGAAGCAAGACCTATGCCCGTGTTTCCGGAGGTTGGTTCGATAATTACGGAATTTTTTGTTAATCTACCGCTCTTTTCGGCATCGTCAAGCATTTTTTTTGCAACACGGTCTTTAACCGAGCCTGCCGGATTGAAATATTCAAGCTTTGCAAGTATTTTTGCTTTTAAGTCATATTTTTTTTCAATATTTTTAAGCTCCAAAAGCGGTGTTTTGCCGATAAGTTGATCTGCAGATGTATATATTTTACTCATTTTATTTAACCTCCGAAATTGCGTTAAATCCGTTTTCCAAATCGGCAATAATGTCATCTATATGCTCTGTTCCGATTGAAAGACGAATGGTATTTTGTTTTATATCCTGGTCACGCAGCTCCTCTTCGGTAAGCTGGCTGTGAGTTGTTGTTGCAGGATGAATAACTAAGCTTTTAAGATCGGCAACATTTGCCAAAAGGGAGAAAATTTTCAAGCTGTCAATAAATTTATGAGCTTCTTGTACACCGCCCTTGATTTCAAAAGTGAAGATTGAACCGCCTCCGCAAGGAAAATACCGCTTATAAAGCTCGTGGTCGGGATGAGAGGGAAGCGAGGGGTGGTTTACTTTTTCAACAAGTGGATGTTTTGAAAGAAATTCCACAACTTTTTTTGTGTTTTCTGCGTGTCTTTCAAGGCGGAGCGAAAGAGTTTCAACTCCCTGAAGAAGAAGAAAAGCCGCAAACGGTGAAATTGTTGCACCGGTATCTCTGAGTAATACCGCACGGATATATGTCACAAAAGCGGCGGCTCCTGCGGCTTTTGTGAACGAAACCCCATGGTAGCCGGGATTGGGTTCGGAAATCGGAGCGAATTTTGAGCTTGATTCCCAATCGAAATTTCCCGAGTCAACGATTATTCCTCCCAGGGTTGTTCCGTGTCCGCCGATAAACTTGGTTGCGGAGTGAACAACAATGTCGGCGCCGTGTTCTATCGGTCTGATGAGATAAGGCGTGCCGAAAGTGTTGTCAACAACAAGGGGGATGCCGTGTTTGTGAGCGAGCTGTGACAACAAATCGATATCCGGAATGTCGCTGTTGGGATTCCCCAAAGTTTCGATATAAATAGCCCTTGTATTTTCTTTTATGGCGTTTTCAACCTCGGATAAATCGTGAATATTTACAAAGGATGCACTTATACCGAAATTCGGAAGGGTGTGTGCAAGGAGATTATAGCTTCCGCCGTAAATGGTTTTTTGAGCAACGATATGACCGCCGTTTTGCCCCAAAGCCTGGAGAGTATATGTGATTGCCGCCGCACCCGAAGCCAATGCCAAAGCGGCAATTCCGCCTTCCAAAGCGGCAATTCGCTTTTCAAAAACTTCTTGGGTGGAGTTTGTAAGTCTTCCGTATATGTTTCCCGAATCCGTAAGGTTAAAGCGTGCGGCAGCGTGCGCCGAATCGTGAAATACATACGATGTGGTCGCATAAATCGGTACCGCACGAGCATCCGTTGCGGGGTCGGGCGTTTCCTGGCCTATGTGAAGTTGCTTTGTTTCAAATTTGTATTCTGACATAAATATTACTTCCTTTCAATTATATAGTATAGATA